>JBOFLS010000259.1:0-43269 GCA_051657985.1 Sphingorhabdus sp.
CCCAGATCGCACGGCTGACGGGTTTTGACGGACCAGTGATCCAGTATAGCTGGCCCTCGCAGGGAAAGCTGCTGAGCTATGCCGTCGATGAAACCAACATGTATTGGGATGAGCGGAATTTCCGCCGTTTCCTGCAAAAACTTGCGACGCAGGCTTGGGTGAAGGAGATTGTCATCGTCTCGCACTCATTGGGCGCCAGGTTGGTGATCCCTGCGGTGGAATATGTCGATCGCAATTCTTCGAGTGCGGATTCGAGCAACATTTCAAACATCATCCTGGCCTCACCCGATATCGACAGACAGGATTTCGAACGTGACATTACCGAGGAGGTTCTGGCGGCACGGCGTGTCAATAACGATCGCCGGATTACCGTTTACGCCTCACTCAACGACAAGGCGTTGGCGCTTTCACGCAATATCCACGGCTATCCGCGCCTTGGTTCGCCCTATTGCTTCGATCCTTTTGAAGCCGCGTCGCTAAAAGCGGCAGGCCTTCCAGCACGATGCTACGCTGCCAAAGGGCGGTATACTGAAGAGCCTTCGAAAAGCGGTTTTACGATCATCGATACCAGCGATGCCAGCAGCGGGGGAAGCGGGCATAGCGACTATCTCAACAGCCCGGTCGTCTGCCGCGATTTTGCAGCAATAGTCAACAACACCCGCGGTTCTATCGATGCCCGATTGGCAACGCATCTGCCCTATGTTTTCCGTCTTCAGGCAGAAGCCAAGCGAAAAAATCAAAAGACCTATGTTGCCGAAACATGCCAACGCAAGCAGCGAATTTAGCTTGAAACGGTCGTGAACCAAAAGCGGCGCAGCAAATGGTCGCGCCCATGCCTCGGCTTAACCCAACCTGCACGGTTCTGTTCATCGCAATGACAGCCAATAATGTCAGAGATTTGTTGACAGGGGTATGGAGTCGCAACACCGGGGCATCGGAGCTAACAGGCATGACAGGAGTTTTTCGCGAAGGGCACAATAAAAAGCCTATGCGTCGCAACGGACCGCTTATCATCGGACCGCAAACCAACCCATGGAAAAAACGGGCAATG
Organism: Sphingorhabdus sp.; assembly: GCA_051657985.1. Lineage (GTDB taxonomy): Bacteria > Pseudomonadota > Alphaproteobacteria > Sphingomonadales > Sphingomonadaceae > Sphingorhabdus_B. The sequence goes on from JBOFLS010000259.1 coordinate 1,052, forward strand.
ATTGCGATTCCGATTTTGTTCATAGCATTGATCGCAACACTTTTTGCAACGAGGGAAGCGTCAGCACATCCAGGTCCTGAACGGCATATTCACGTAATGACAAAACCCTTTGCTGGGGTCCGCAACAACTATTGGTACGATTATCGTTCGGATGTGGAGGAAGCGGAAAACGAATATCGCAAGGACATGCGTCGTGCAAAGACTGCGCAGGATCGGCGTGAGGCTTGGCATGAATATAACCGTGAACTGCTTGACGCAAAATCGGATTATCGCAAGGAAATGGTTGAAAGGGGCTACATCCGGCCTAGCGGTGTTGTGACCGTAGGAGGTTAACCAAAGACCCGATCGGCTTGCGCCACGGCGTCGGATGCACGCAACGCCGATAATATACGCATCAGGTGCTGCAGGTCGTGCACCTCCAGATCGGCTTCGAAAGTATGAAAACTCGCATCGCGTGCCGTCATCCGCAGGTTGATGATATTGGCTTTATGAAAACCAAAAATTCCGGCCATTTCGGCAAGCATTCCAGGACGGTTGTGAATGATGACGCGCATCCGCGCAGCGCCCCCGTCGCTTCCCTGTCCCCAACTCAGATCGATCCAATCCGCGTCGGTTATATTGTCAAGCCGCTGGCAATGGATCGTATGCACTTCTACCGGCTGATCAATGCGGCGAATTCCGACAATGCGGTCACCGGGCACCGGATGACAGCAATCGCCCAACTCAAACGCAACGCCGGGCGTAAGACCACGAATTGAGATGGCACGATCCGATGTCGGCCAAGGCTCATCACCCACGCCCGGATCGAAACCGGGGACAAGTGCTACCATAACCTCACGGTCGGTAAGCCTGCCCGAACCGATTGCCAGCATCAATGCATCCTCGGTATCGAGCTTTAACCGTACCAGCGCTGCCTTCATTGCCTTTGCCCCTACCTTACCAGGAAGGCGGCTACAGATATCTTCGAAAAGCTGGCGCCCCAGCTGGATCAGCTCGTCGCGCTCACGGTGGCGTACATGGCGACGAATGGCGGCACGGGCTTTGCCGGTGGCGACGAAGTTCAACCATGCGGGCTCGGGCTGGTGTGCCTTGCTCGACAGGATTTCAACCATGTCTCCATTGTTGAGCAAGGTGCGCAACGGTACATGCCGGCCATTGACCTTTGCGCCTACCGCCCGGTCACCCAAGTCCGTATGGACGGCATAGGCAAAATCGACCGGAGTCGATCCTTTGGGTAGCTGATGGAGCGCACCCTTGGGGGAAAAGGCAAAAATGCGATCCTGATACATCGCCATTCGGGTGTTTTCGAGAAGTTCCTCGGGATCGTGACTGGTCTCGAGGATTTCAATCAAATCGCGCAGCCAGCCTGCCTGCCCGTCCGGAGCATCATCCTGCTTGTAGGCCCAATGCGCGGCAAGACCGTATTCGGCGGCACGATGCATATCCTGGCTGCGTATTTGGACCTCGACGCGCATATTCTGTGCAAACATGATCGTTGTATGGATCGATCGATAACCGTTGCGTTTTGGTGTGGAGACAAAATCCTTGAACCGCCCCGGTACCATCTGCCATCGTCGGTGGAGTGCGCCCAATGCGCGATAGCAGCTTTCGGTATCTTCGACGATAACGCGAAAAGCGTTGATATCCGACAATTGCTCGAACGCGACATGGCGTTCCTGCATCTTTTTCCAGATCGAATAAGGATGCTTTTCGCGGCCCGAAACCTTCGCACGTATACCTGCCCGTTCCATGGCGGTTGCAATCTGTTGGTTGATTTCTTCGATCTGGGTCGTACCGCTTTCACGAATTTGCGTGAGACGGCTGGTAATTGTCTTGTACGCTTCAGGCTCCAACTGCTCGAATGCCAGCAATTGCATCTCATGCATATATTCATACATGCCAATTCGCTCGGCAAGCGGTGCATAAATATCCATCGTCTCTTTGGCAATGCGGCGGCGCTTTTCGGAGCTTTTGATGAAATGCAGCGTGCGCATATTGTGCAGCCGATCGGCTAGTTTCACCAGCAGAACCCGGATATCGTCGGAAATCGCCAGTAAAAATTTACGCAGGTTCTCCGCCGCACGCTCATCTTCGGTCTGCGCCTCGATTTTCGATAGCTTGGTCACACCATCGACTAGCCGGGCGACCTCAGGGCCAAAGCGTTTCTCGACATCCTCGATTGAGGTCAAAGTGTCCTCGACGGTATCGTGCAGCAACGCAGTAATGATCGTATCTTCATCCATTTTAAGGTCGGTCATCAGCCCGGCAACCTCGACCGGATGGCTAAAGTAAGGATCACCAGACGCGCGTTTTTGCGCGCCGTGCATCTGCACTGTAAATACATAGGCCTTGTTGAGCCGATCCTCATCGACATCCGGATCGTAGGCACGCACCCGTTCAACAAGTTCATATTGTCGCATCATCAAAGGCAAGTTGTGCTTTTCATGCGGCGATGCAACAGGAAAATTGAGCCGGTGACACGAAATCTGATCTGCAGCGTTAGAAAGTCTGTATCATTCCATTCGAACGGCAGACATTTGTACCTTTCTTCGAGTCCACAGCACATTGTTATAGTCGGCGGCGGATTTTCAGGCACTTTGCTTGCTATTAATCTGGCACGACATTTCGGTCCTCGCATTACGTTGATCGAACGCGGCAAAAAGAGTGGCGGACTCGCATACAACACTCAAAATTTGTCGCATCTGCTGAATGTTCGCGCAAACAATATGAGTGCATTTCCTGATTTGCCGGATCATTTTGCAGATTGGTTTTCGAACCATGGCGGATGCCCGGACGGCTTTGCTTCAAGGGCAGTTTATGGTCGCTATCTTAGCGAATTGCTTGAAAAAACACAAAATCGACACACTAATATCGATATATTGACCGGCAATGTCCAGCATGCCGAAGTTTTAACCGATAGCGTCAAGATTACGGTTTCCGGTGGCCGACAACTCTCGGCTGATATAGCGGTTCTGGCAGTCGGCAACCTGCCTCCGCATCCGCCCCCCGGTTTCGATCCACCAATGTTTGGGTCGTTATATGCAAGCGATCCATGGAATTGTAATTTTGCGAATGGACTGAACGATACGGATAGAGTGCTTCTCATCGGCACGGGCCTGACTGCAATCGATGCCGCGTTGACACTTGATGACGCTAGCTTCAACGGCACAATCATTGCCCTGTCTAGGCGTGGGCTATTACCTCACGCACATGGTTCCGCGCAACATGCCAATAGTATTTACGATATCAACGAAAAAGCTTTTATAGGACTGCTGAGAAGCGTTCGAAGACGTGCAAACAAAGTCGGTTGGCGCACAGCGGTTGACGAGTTGCGACCTTTGATTCAGCGTATTTGGCAACGCGCCAACGATAAAGAACGCGCTCAGTTTCTCCGTCATCTGCGTCCATGGTGGGATGTACACCGACACAGGATTGCTCCCCAAGTGGCCGCGCGCATAGAAGAAATGCAGCTGTCGGGAAGATTGCAGGTGGTGGCGGGACATATTGTCGCAACTTATCCTCATGAAGGCACCGTCCGTGTCGTCTGGCGCATACGAGGTAGTGCTGTGCATATCGAAGATCAATTTACCCGGATCGTCAACTGTACCGGCCCCGGAGGCGACCTGACGCGGAGCAGCGAACCTTTGCTAAATGGGCTTACCAATGAGAAAATCATCCGCGCCGATGCAACCCGTTTGGGAATAGACGTGGATGCGCAATGCCGCACAATCAATTCACATGGCCAACCGAATGATAGATTGCTGGCGATTGGTCCACTAACAAGAGGAACATTTTGGGAGATTACATCCGTGCCTGATATTCGGCGTCAAGTCTGGGATATGGCACGTCGTCTGTCAAACGCTCATTGGGTCGAAGGCAATGTATAACAATAACTTGGAGAATACCGATAATTTCGGATCACAATGTCGCTTTATGCGTGATCGGGGCAGCAACATTTATCGCACGCGACACGATACTGATTTCTATCGGCGTTTTAGCCGATACTTCGCCATCGACCGATACCTTCAATCGCGGACGGGTTTCCAGTCTTAATTTGCAATCATGGAATTCGCGTACCGTACCGTGACGAGCGCGGAGTTTAAACACTGTTGCAAACCAGCTCCATGCCAGTCGCAAGACGCTTTTCCCGGTCACCGCCTGAACGACTATCTCGCCGCTATCAAGCGTCTGGCTTTCAATCAACTCGACGCCCCCATGATGCGTGCCATTGGCGATGCGGACCTCTGTAGCCCAGAGTTTTTCTTTGCGGCCATCGGCATAAACTACTTTTACCCTGAATGGTCGAAATCCGAATGCCTGCCAGATTGCCCAGATCAGATACCCAATTACTCCCAGATAGCGTTTCAATTTGTGCGGCACCGTTTGTGCGATCATGGGCGACAGACCAATTGCAGCTGAGTTGAGAAAATAACGACCATTGATGCAGCCAAGATCAATCGATTTGCACATGCCGCTGACTATTACTTCCACTGCAGCGTCTATCTCTTTTGCGATACCCAATGTGCCGGCAAAGCTGTTCGCGGTTCCCAACGGTAGGATAGCGAACACCGTATCTCTCCCTACAAAATAGCCAACATTGGTTGAAAGCGAACCATCGCCACCACCGATAATCACCATAGGTGCCCGAGATACGGCGTCTTCAATCTTTACACCCATCTCTTCGGGTTTGTGGATTGCATATGCATCGATCAGTTCGACCCCCGCCGCCAAAAGCTTCGCCTGTGCCTCCTCAAAGGCTTCGGCACCCGAACGGCTCATCGTGTTTACGATCAATATGGCTTGTTTTGGAAGCGGGGTGAGTTCGGCATCAGCCATAGGCTCTTTCATGCTCGATCGTATGCGACAGCCAATCGGCCCCATCATAGCGGAAACGCAGATGATCGCCACGACGAAAGCCGCTGCCATCCCAAGCTATAATCTGAAGCTCTACATCGTCATAACGATGCGCGCGTATCCAGTTGAAGCTTTGCATCTCGGCATTGCGCAACCGGGTCGAGGTTGCTGTGCCAGCCTGCATAACCAATACGCTTCCGGCATTTTCAACCATCTTGAAGGCGGCTTGCGCATAAGTCCGATGGAAGTGCCCGGCCAAGGCAAGGTGCACACCCGCTTCGCATACTGCCTTGATGGCATCGCGGTGACGACCAACGGCCTCGCTCAGTTCGTTTCCTTCGGCGATCGGCATCGAATAGAGTGGATGATGCGTCACCAATATGCGTGTTTTGCCTATCGGTACCGCGCTAAAGCGGTCTTGTAGCATTGCAATCTGATCATGATTGATCCGGCCATCCTTGATAGTCAGCGAACGTGCGGTATTGATGCCGAGAACCGCAATTTGTTCGTCTTCGAACCAAGGGCACAAATTGCTATCGATATAGCGTGTGTAGCGGGCAAGAGGCTTTCCAAAGCGGCGGAAGATATCGTATAGGGGAACGTCATGATTGCCCGGTACGGCCAATGTGGGAAAACCCGCGGCACGCAAACGGTTTAAATAGGCCGACGCCTGGCGGAACTGATCAGTCCGTGCACGCTGCGTAAAATCGCCGCTGACGATGATAAGATCGGGTTGTTGCTGGATCAACCAAGCTTCGGTTGCACTTACGATTTTAGGATCGTGCGCGCCAAAATGCAGGTCGGAAAGATGAGCGATGCGTGCCATTTAGGTGTAAACCAGCAAAGCCAGTTTTAGTTCAATATGTGCCAGGGCTTATAGCAAAATCGAAAGATGCTAACAGGGAACAAGGCCATCGGTTTTCGATTATCGGTGCAGAGCTTGCTATGGAGAATGCTGATGACCGATGAACGTATCACCGAAACAACCGATGCCAACGGCAATGTCACTGAACGTATAATCGAACGCAATCACAATCCGACCGCTGTAACCGTGAACACAGGCGATAAACCAGGCAATGGAGGAATATCAGGAATCCTCGCAATTCTAGCGCTGGCGGTATTGGCAATTGGCGGATATTTTCTACTGACCAATAACAGCGAGGAGCGTAAGGACAATGCCGTTGCCGAAGCGGCCGACGATATTGGGGCGGCTGCTGAAAAGGCGGGTAATGCGGTCGAGAAGGCTGCGGATAATTTGACGAAATAATCGCGCGGATATTTGAAAATCAAAAAGCGCCGGTCGGACTGCTGCACGAGGGAGAGGAGGCTGCAGTTACGACCGGCGCAGTTTTATTTGGCTGTGCAGGATATTGCAGCCTAGCCGCAGATCCTGGCCCACCTTAAGTGGTGCCGCCAAACATCTGATCAATCCTTGGCTATGATGACCTTTTTCTTGGCATTACAGCCATCGAGATCGCTTACATCAAGTACACGATCACCAGCCTTGAAGCTTGTAACTTCGCCAAATTCTCTCGCAACGCTTGCGCAGACGTTACGAGGAGCCGAGCTGGTCAACGGGGCACGGCAGACCGTACCATTGCACTGAAACACAACCCCACGAACGACGGCTTTGTTAGAAACTGCAGGCTGTGCCAGCTCTACAGTATAGTAGCGCGCAGTTTGCGCATGAGCTTGCGGCGCGGAAAAAACGAGAACGGCGCTGGTTACAACAGCCGCGGCAAACGCGCCAAGACGCTTAGAAGTTTGGGAGAGGGTCATTGGACATATCCTTTTTAATGGATCTTGTTTCTGAACCCGAGCGATCCCATTTCGGTTATATCGCCAGTTCAGGCCACTGGCAAAACCAGTTGCGAATCACTACCTAGTTGAGTAGGTTTTAAGTTGCAACTAAAAACTTATATTGCGCTGGTAAATTTTTTTGAGCGCGTTAGGACCTTTTTATGGGGAAATTGAGAGAGCCGCTGAGTGAGATTGCCAATTGCGGTTTGCCTGCAGCGCTTGAGGCAATTGGCGAACGCTGGTCGTTTATGATATTGCGTGCGGCATTTAATGGCGTTCGACATTTTGAAGAGTTTTTGTTCGAAATTGGAATTGCCCGCAATATTCTCGCAAATCGCCTGACGCGGTTGACCGAGGCAGGTATTCTCCATCGTAGCCCCTGCCCTGACGATCGTCGTCGTGTGGAATATAGGTTGACGGCTAAAGGCCTTGATTTTCTGCCCACTATGATTGCACTGCGTCAATGGGGTGAGCGCTGGGAAACGGGCGTGCCTTCCACTCCGGTACTTTGCGATGAACGCGACCGTAGACCGATATTGCCGGTATCGATCCGCAGCCATGATGACCGCGTACTCAATCATATGGATTTATGCTGGATCGATGCGACCGAGGCTGTGGCAAACGCTTCGGAACAGCCATTCGAAGAGCGTGGCACGGTGCGCAAACTCGGTTCAGGATAGATCTTGGTTTGCAGGGTGAGATGTAACATTGAAATTTTGTTACGAATCTGTTATACCCATGAATGATTGAAGCAATAGGGCGGCTTCCAAGCAATAACAGGCTAGAAAGAATCAAATTCAGGTAGCGCTTGACCGACTGGATCGGGATGGAATGCCAGCGAGCATCTTCCAAGGGCGTTATGACAACTTCAGAAAGGGTCCGTATTATGGCGTCCACCGCAGTGTTGTTTGATGTTGGCGATTATGTGGTCTATCCCAAACATGGGGTCGGTCGCGTCGTCGAACTGCAGAATCAGGAAATCGCTGGCATGCAGTTGGAACTGTATGTCTTGCGTTTCGAAAAAGAGAAAATGACGCTTCGTGTTCCTGTGAACAAAGCCGAAAGCGTTGGTATGCGAAAGCTTTCTTCGGATAAGACGCTGAAAGAAGCAATGGAAACACTTAAGGGCAAGCCCAAGGTAAAGCGCACCATGTGGTCGCGCCGTGCGCAGGAATATGAAGCCAAGATCAATTCGGGCGACTTGGTATCGATCGCTGAGGTAACCCGCGATCTGTTCCGTCCCGATGATCAGCCCGAACAAAGCTATTCCGAACGGCAGATTTTCGAAGCTGCCTCAAGCCGCTTGGCGCGGGAGCTTGCGGCGATGGAAAAGACCGACGAACCAGCGGCGCTTCAAAAAATTCTCGGAGTGTTGAAAGTGGCAGCTCCGCAATATTATGAAAAAGCCGAGTAAGATCGACTAAATGCATAAGAAAGGCATCCGCAAGGGTGCCTTTCTTACCTAATCCTTATGTTAAAGGCTTTGAGTGCGAAGCCGTTTGACCCCGTTATGGCTTGGCGGCATAGTAAGCCTGAAGCAATCAAGGGGAAAATCGTCATATGCCTTTGTCCAAGATCAGGGCGGCAATAATTGCCTCAATCGGCATATTTGCGGTCAGCCAAGCCAACGCTGCGAGCAAAACATTCCTGATCGGCAGCTTCGAAGAACTGACCGTCGAAGGCGATATTACGGTTATTTTTAATAATCGCAAAGCCCCCTCCGCAAAGGCCAGCGGCGATCGCACTGTTCTTGACTCTTTGAAATTCGAACAAAACGGCATGCAATTACGCATTCGGGTGCAGGAATATCAGGGAAGACCCCGAATCGCCCGAGCCGATGAACCGCTTGTGATTAACCTTGGAGGACGTAACGTCACGCGGGTAACAGCAAACGGTGCCGCGACGGTTCGCATCAATGAAGTTATCGCTGACAATGGGCAAACCCGGTTCCGCGTTTCCGGCCCCGGCACGATCACGCTGGACCGGCTTGAAAGCGACCGTGTAAGCATGATCGTCTACGGATCGGGCGAAGTCGCGATCGGAAGCGGCCGTGCCCGCGCTGCGCAGATCGTGATTGACGGCACAGGCTCGATATCGGCGAGGCAATTGGCCCTCCGACAGGCCGAACTTACACAAAAAGGGAATGCCCGTACGCATCTTTCGGTTTCGGATAATATAGAGATAACGAACCAGGGGGCAGGTTCCATCACGGTGGATGGCAAGGCGACATGCTTTGTGCGACAGGCCGGCTCTGCGAAAATTTCATGCGAAAAGGCGACATTGAAATGAAGCGGCACTCGCTTGGCTGGGTAGCAATATCGCTAACATTGGCTGCGTGCAACGGCATTGCCAATGGTAGCAACGTGCGTCAGCCCGAAGACTGTGTTGCCGGTGCTCCCGCACCGAAAAGCGAAGCTGGTATGGATCAAACCATATTGTGCATAAAGACCGCAACAGCGCAGCGGACATTCACTGTCGAAATCGCCCGCACATCAGCCGAGCAAGCGAAGGGCCTGATGTTTCGGCGTGAGCTTGCTGACGACCGTGGTATGATATTTCCTTTTCCAGAATCGCGCATGGCAAGTTTCTGGATGAAAAATACGGTTATTCCGCTCGACATCATCTTTATCCGTGCTGATGGCATAATCGAAAATATTGCTGCAAATACGACGCCTTACTCGCTCGACCCGGTAGAATCGACCGCACCAGTAGCGGCTGTACTGGAAATTCGCGGCGGGCTTGCCGCAGCCATGGGTATCAGACCGGGCGATATAGTCCGCTGGACCGATAAATAGCGCCTTTTTGATTGCAAGCCCTTGCCAGAGCGCTTAATCGGCTGCCCATGGGAATTTTGGCGAAAATCTTTACTTGGTGGGATGGCGCAACGATCGGTACTTCGCTTTGGAGTGCACGCAACGGTGTTCTTGCCGGGGAAGACGAGGAAGGCAATCGTTATTACAGGTCAAAGGACGGCAAGCGCCGCTGGGTGATCTATAATGGCTCGAACGATGCCAGCCGCGTTTCACCGGAATGGCATGGCTGGCTGCATGGCACCTTCGATGAGGATCCCGAAAACTATCTGCCGCCCAAACGCAATTTCGAGTTGCCGCAATCGGCCAATCCAACAGGTAGCGATACGGCTTATCGTCCCATGGGCGCTTTGGAAAAGGGCGGAAAACGAGCAAGATCCGCTGGCGATTATCAACCCTGGAGCCCGGATGCGGCATGAGCCGTCTGCTAGCTGTTCTTTGTATATTACCGGCGCTGATCCTTTCAGGATGCGACAGCGAACCAACGCCTGAACCGAAAGCCAAGGCAAAAACTAGCGCGAGCGTCGATCGTCCGGTAGCGCCTGCAGTCGAGCAGCCCGGTACGCCAATGGCTGAAAGAGTTGCTGTGGTCGGATTCCTTAACAAGCGAAACGGCCAGACTCGCGATTTCGAACTCAAACCCGGCGAAGCTGTGCGTTTCGGTAAGGTCGTGCTTCGCGTGCGCGCGTGCGAGAAAACCGCACCTTGGGAAACCTATCAGGATCAGGGCGCGTTTGTACAGCTAATCGTTTTTCAACGCCCGCAGGGAACGAATGAGGCCGAACGCTGGGCTCAGGTCTTTTCAGGCTGGTTGTTTAAGGAAAACCCTGCAGCCAATATAGTACAGCATCCGATTTACGATGTCTGGATCAAGGAATGCAAAATGAATTTTCCGGGTGAAGAGGCACCGGAGGAAGCATCGAGTGCAGACAGTCCGGATAGTAAACGGTCGAGTGCCCCCCAATCCCCTGAAAAATCCATCCCCGCGCCAGAACCCGAACAGGAAGAAGAAACAAGCGGCGACGGTGAGGCAACAGTCGAAGCCTGACAAGAGGGATCCAGCGCTTTATTTAACAAACGCAAATAGCTTTCCTGGCGGATTTCGATCGTACCGAAAGCTTGTAGATGGTCGGTCATGAACTGGCAGTCGAGTAAGCTGAAACCACCGATTTTCAGTCGCGCCACAAGCCAGACAAGCGCAACTTTCGACGCATCGGTCGCGCGTGAAAACATGCTTTCGCCGAAAAAAGCGCGACCCATGGCAAGACCGTAAAGCCCGCCGACCAGTTGCCCCTCAAACCAGCATTCCACGCTGTGCGCCATTCCGCGTTGATGAAGCGTCATGAACGCTTCTTCGATATCGCCGTTGATCCAAGTTTCTTGCCTGGTGGCGACGCGTTCGGCGCAAGTCCGGATCACGGTGCCGAAGGCTTTGTCGCTGGTCACCTGAAATCGGTCCTGCCTGACCGTTTTCGCAAGCGATTTAGAAATATGGAAACGATCGAGAGGCAGGATTGCCCGGTGCTTGGGTTCCACCCAGAACGCTTCATGATCCTCACGCGAATCGGCCATCGGAAAAATGCCGTGTGCATAGGCTTTCAAAAGCAGGTCGATGTCTATCCCCACGAGGTTTCCTTAACATCAATTGCGCCGATTGCCAGATTGGGCTAATGGCTTAAGGCGAACCCCGGTCGGTTGTTCCTGTAACGGAGCGAGCCATGATCGGGGTGCTTTCTTTTCTGGACGGAACCACAATCATGACACGCCGCCGCAAAATTTATGAAGGCAAGGCCAAGATCCTTTATGAAGGTCCCGAGCCCGGCACTTTGATTCAGTATTTCAAGGATGATGCGACCGCCTTCAATGCGCAGAAGAAGGGGACGATTTCGGGTAAGGGTGTGATCAACAACCGCGTTTCCGAACATGTCTTCACCCGGCTATCGCATATCGGCATTCCGACCCACTTCATCCGCCGCCTCAATATGCGCGAACAGTTGATCCGCCAGGTCGAAATCGTACCGATTGAGGTGATCGTGCGTAATACGGCAGCCGGCACATTGTCGAAGCGGCTAGGAATCGAAGAAGGCACGCCCCTGCCCCACACGTTGCTCGAATATTGCTATAAGGACGACAGTCTTGGCGATCCGCTGGTGGGCGAGGAACATATCGCTTGTTTTGGGTGGGCCAGCCATGAAGAGATGCAGGATATCTCCTCGATGGCGATCCGCATCAACGATTTCATGTGCGGCATGTTCGCCGCGATCGGCATCCGCCTTGTCGATTTCAAGCTGGAATTCGGACGCCTCTACGACGGCGATTTCAGCCGCATCATCCTGGCCGACGAGATCAGCCCCGATGGCTGCCGTCTCTGGGATATCGAAACCGGCGAAAAGCTCGACAAAGACCGTTTCCGCCGTGATCTGGGCGGGGAAGCCGAAGCCTATCAGGAAGTCGCCCGCCGTTTGGGCCTGATGCCTGAAGAAGGCGAAGGTGCGGTTGTCGACATGACGAGCCACAGGCTGCGAAAGGGCAAGTAATTTCGACGACGGTCATTGCCATTAAGACCAGAGCTGCAATAATAATTTTATGGGGAAATCGTTCATCGTTTTAAGAACGGCACTGTTATCCGGTGCATTGCTGTCATCCGTTGGCTTATTTGCTGCGGCACCGGAGGCTAAACGGACCGCTCCTTGGAATAGTGAAACCACCGAACTGGAGGCTGACAGTCGTATCGTCTACGGCGTTCTGCCCAATGGACTACGCTACGCTATTCGGCGCAATAACCGGCCCGAAAACCAGGTCGTGGTGCGCATGGCGCTGGATTTCGGTTCGGCGGCTGAGGCCGAGGACGAACAGGGGCTTGCCCATTTCATCGAACATATGGCCTTCAACGGCAGCACCAATGTGCCTGAGGGAGAAATGGTGCGCATGCTCGAGCGGCTGGGTCTCAGTTTCGGGGCCGACACCAATGCGTCGACCGGCTATACGCGCACCGAATACAAGCTTGATCTGCCCAAGACCGATCCTGCGCTGATCCGCCAGGCGTTGTTCCTGATGCGCGAAACCGCGAGCGAGCTGACCTTCAATCCCAAGGCAGTGGACCGCGAACGTGGCGTTGTCATTGCCGAAATGCGCGATCGCGAAAATACCGGTTTCCGGCGCAATCGGGCGGCAAACGACCTGCTTTATCCTGGCAGTTTCTACGCAACCCGCTACCCTATCGGCAAGCTGGATGTCCTGCAAAATGCAAGTGCGGAAAAAATGGCAGCGCTTTATCGCCGCTGGTATGTACCCGACCGCACCCGTCTGGTGATCGTAGGGCCGATCGATCCGATCGCTATCGAAAAAGAAATCGTCCGCCAGTTTTCAAGCTGGCAGGGTTCGGGAAAAGCGCTGGGCGAAATCGACAAATGCAGCTTCGATACAAGCCGCCCGGCCGGTGCCGATATCTTTGCGCATCCTGAAACCAATGAAGCGATCAATATTGAACAGATCGTAATGGATCGCCCCCGGCCCGATACTTTCGAACGCGCGCTGCTCGATGTGCGGATGGTCATCGCGGGATCGATCCTGTCCGACCGGATCGAACGCAGGCGGCGCAAGGAGGATATTCCACTCTTGGGTACCGGCCTGTCGTTCCAGACCAATTTTTGCGATAGCTATGCTCGGATCGGTATGGGAATATCGGCAAAGGACGGCAGCTGGAAGACGGTTCTCCCGATCGCCGAACAAATGGTCCGTCAAGCAGTCGAATATGGCTTTACCGAACAGGAACTCGCCGAACAGCTCCGGCGTTTCGACGCCAGCTTTGCCAACGCTGTGGCGAGCGAGGCAACCACGCCAAGCGCGGCCTTTGCCAATGAACTGAGCGCCCTTGAAGATGATATCGTCACCGCCGCCGATTACCGTTTGCGCCTTTGGAAACAGCTGCGCCCGTTCATGACGACGCAGTCGGTGTCACGGGAATTTGCCGACTGGTACGGCCGGGTCGACCGGCCGCAAATTTTCCTTTCGACGCGCAATGCGGGCGATGCGAAATCGACCGATCTTTTGGAGGCCTTCAATCAAAGCCGCCGCATCGGCGTTGCGGCACCTGCAGCGAGAAATAATCTCGAATGGGCCTATAGCGACTTTGGTGCGCCGGGTGTCGTTAGTGAGGACCAACGGATTGCCGACCTCGACATTCGCACGATCCGCTTCGCCAACGGCGTCCTCCTCAATCTGAAGCGCACCGATTTTGAGAAGGATCAGGTTCGCTGGTCGCTGCGGATCGATGGCGGCAGGCTGGCAATGTCGAGCGAACAGCAGCCGCTGGCAGTGCTAATGAACGACGCTTTTGCGGCAGGCGGTACTGGCAAATATGATGCCGATGATCTGCGGTCCTTGTTGTCTGGCACAACGGCTTCAGCTAGTTTGGTAGCCAATACCGATCATTTTGGCAGCCAGGGCAGCGTCGTATCGAAGGATCTGGAACGGCAGTTCGAGTTGCTTGCTGCCTTAGTGTCGGATCCCGGCTACCGCGACGAAGCCGTCCGCCTGTTCAAACGTCCGCTGCCTGAATTTTACCAGCGCATGGATGCGACTCCCGGCTCGGCTCTGACTTTCGGGCAGGCGCGAATCATGACAGCGAACGATCCACGCTTTGTCCTGCCGCCGCGCGAAGTGCTGGAAGCGACCGACTTTGCACAGCTGAAGACAGCATTGGGGGATCGTCTGCTGACCGGACGACTGGAAATCGGCCTTGTCGGTGATTTCGAAGAGGCACAAGCCATTGCGATCGTAGCAAAAACCTTTGGTGCCCTGCCCACACGGCGGAACAAATCGACCATCAATGCGGCGTCGAATGTTGCCCCTTATGCCCCTACTTATGGCACGCACATATTATATCACCGCGGCGAATCCAACCAGCTGACCTGGCGCCGGGTGTGGCCGACGACCGATGATTGCGATTTCAAGCTACAACAGACGATGGGATTGCTCGCCGATGTCGTACAGATACGGCTGCTTGATGAACTGCGGGAAAATCTCGGTGTTTCTTATAGTAGTGGTGCCAACTCCGATATGTCCAACATCTTTCACAAACGAGGCAGCTTTTCGATCACCACGAGCGGCGATCCCAAAGATCTTGAAAAGATCGAAACCACGGTCGATGCCGTAATCGCCGAAATATTAGAAAAGCCTGTTGCCGCCGATCTGTTCGAACGCGCCCGCAAACCTGTACTGGAACGTTTTGCGGACTGGCGACGGCGCAACAGCACCTGGATCGCTATGGTCGACGAGGCGCAGACTAGGCCTGATCGCCTGCAGCGCTTTCGCGACAATGAAGCGCAATTTCGAACGATCACGGCCAACGATATGTGGCGCGAGGCACAGCGTTTTCTGCTTAAGGATAAAAGCTATATATTCCGGGTGTTGCCAAAACCGACGACTATCGAGTGAACGACCGCTGCAGCTCAACCCTTGGTCTTGTAGCCGCAAACGATACCCATCACGAAGGATAGAAACAAGCCAAGTTGGACTTCTTGCAGCGTCGATGCGCTCCAGCCGAAAATCGCATTTCCAAAACCGAACACGCTTACAAAGATAGCGGTTGCCAAACCTACCATATATCGCCTCCGTTTTTCGTGCCCCGCGGCTACGATTGGTCAACGACTGCTACTATCGAACTGGTTCAAACAGAGTAATCGAACAGGGTTAACCGCATTTAACACGGGCAACCCCTTGTATCGTCATGCCTTCAGGCTATAGGGTCGGCATTCTCATCATAACGGGCAGGCCATCCATGAAAACCCGCGTCTTCGTTACCCTGAAAAACGGCGTTCTTGATCCACAAGGTAAGGCGATTCACCATGCGCTTGAAGGGCTGGGCTTTGCCGGCGTCAACGATGTTCGCGCCGGTCGCCTGATTGAAATTGAACATGACGAAAGCGTCGGCAGGGCCGAGCTTGAAGATATGGCGCGCAAGCTGCTTGCCAATATGGTGATCGAAAACTTCGAAATTGAGGGACAGTGACCGTGCGCGCTGCCGTTATTCAGTTTCCGGGTTCGAACTGCGACCGCGATATGGCGGTTGCGATCCGCGAGATCATGGGCGCCGAAACCTCGCTCGTTTGGCACCGTGAAAGCGATCTGCCGCAAAGCCTTGATCTGATCGCAATCCCCGGCGGTTTTTCTTATGGTGATTATTTGCGTTCAGGTGCGATGGCGGCGCGGTCTCCAGTGATGCAGGCGGTGGTCGCAGCGGCGAACCGTGGCGTACCGGTACTCGGTGTATGCAACGGTTTCCAGATATTGACCGAAAGCGGGCTGCTGCCCGGCGCGCTGATGCGCAATGCCGGTATCCGCTTCGTTTGCCGCGAAGTGCGGCTGAGGGTTGAAAACAGTCAGTCGATCTTCACCAGCCATTATGACGCGGGTGAGGAAGTGATTATCCCGGTCGCGCATCATGATGGCAATTATTTCGCCAACGATGCGACGCTGGACAGCCTGGAAGGCGAAGGCCGGGTTGCGTTCCGCTATGCCGAAAAGGTCAACGGTTCGGCGCGCAATATCGCCGGCATATTGAACGACGCAGGTAATGTACTGGGTATGATGCCCCATCCCGAGCGGATGATCGAGTCAGTGCAGGGTGGTTCCGACGGCCGCCGACTCTTTGAGGGTCTCATCCGCGAGATCGCCTGACGCTTCGGGCTTGGTTTTAGGCTTTGGTTGCAACCATCGCCCTATGAGCACAAGTACGCTCGGCCAGAACATCGTATTCCAGATATCGTGCCAATGCGCCGCATCGGGTTGTAACGCGCCCTGCTGGCCTTCGTTGAGCATATCGAGATATTCGACAGCGCAAGCCATTGCCAATGTGGCAAGCCAGGCAACGACCCAGCCACCCTTCCACCGCCAGATTAGCCGGATAACAAGAAACACACCCAGCCCGGCATAGATATGCAACGCGTCTTTCGCTAGATCCGTTGCCTCGATCATCTCAACTTTGAACTGCGCGAAGTCCAACGGCGTATAACCAAAAAGCATTTATCAAACCTGCGTCTTGAAAGGGGTAAAATCGGTATTGTCGTCAAAAAGGTCAACGCCTTCGCGACGTTTGAGTGCCGTCACGATCGTAACCGTAACCGGCAAAAGCAGGATTTCCCAACCCGTTTTGATTGCCCATTGCGACAGCACCGTTTTGAAAAGCTCATCGGTAGGCCAGCCTTCAAGGCCATAAAAGGCAAGCGGGTAGAAAATCAGGCTGTCCAGTCCTTGCCCTACAAAGGTGCTGGCAACGAAGCGCCAGCCCATACCACGCCCCTTGCTGGCAATCTTCATCTTGGCAAGCACGAAGCTGTTGGCAAATTCACCCGCCCAGAAAGCAAGCATCGAGGCAAGCACGATCCGCCAGCTATTAGCGAACACGGCCTCATAGGCTGCTTGATGCGGCCAACCTTCGGCGGGCGGCAATTGTACCACGACCCAGGCCATGAACGCCATGAAGATCAGCGCGGCGAACCCCGTCCAGATCACCCGGCGGGCACGGGCATAACCGTAAACCTCGGTCAGCATATCGCCGATGACATAGCTCAACGGAAAGAACAGAACGCCGGCACCAAAAGGCCATTCGCCGATCAAAGGCAGATCGATCACCGACCTTTTGCTTGCACCTATGATGTTGGATAACAACAAAATTGCCACAAAGGCGGCCATTACTAGGTCGTAATAGCGGAACTGCCGCCCCGCCACGGCACTGGCGCTTTGCGCTTCGATTTGGGCAACTTTCATAACCCCAGCGCATAACGTGCTTTGCTTGGCTAGGCAAAGGCGTTATTGGCACCTGCAGCGCGCGCCCTTAGCTCAGCTGGATAGAGCGCGAGACTTCTAATCTTGAGGCCAGAGGTTCGACTCCTCTAGGGCGCGCCACGCAGTCTGCCAGCTCCAGACAGTCCGGAGACTTCTGGCTCTTTGCGGCACGAATGGCGGAGTTCTGCGGGCTTTCGGGGACCGATTTTTTGAGCAGAAGTTAAGAACGTCTCTGGCAGGCGTGACTAGTGCTAAAATCTCCGCGCCGTCTCTGCGGCCTATAAAACTGACCTCTGCTAAGGATTGGGCGGGTTCAGGCGAACCCGAGAGTGCGCTTCTGATCGTCCCAAGAGAACGGGAGATCGACTGCCAAGAGCTGGCTGGGCGTTAGCGTCATCGGCTGACGCCCCTCGACGATTGCCGTGACTATGTCAGGCGCGAGACAGGAGAGCTTTGCAAGCCTGGTCATGCAGATCCGGCAACGCCTGTGTTCTGTTGCGAGAGCTGGAACCGATTTCAGCTATCAGCTTCATCGTCGCTCTGGCTTCGGCAATGACGGCAATCAGCTTTTCATCTCGCATAGTTGCATTATCATCTGCGTTCGACGGCGGGATCATGAGCCTAAGAGCCTTGCCTCGTCGGAGGCGAACTGTTGGGCGTTCGATGACCAGGTTTCCGGGCGCCGGTTGCCAGATATGGTTGGCGTCCAGCATGTTGAGCAAACCGCTATTGTCGATATGCATCACAATCCTATCATCGCAGAGCTCAATGCGGCTAAGGATGCCTTGCACTATCTCCCGCTTACGGTTGTCCTTTAGGGTACGAAGCTGAACTCCCAGCTTCTCCGCCGCTGCGATCAGCCCATGAAGCTGGCTCGCACTATATGTTCCTTGCTGCAACAGGCTCTCAACCTCACTGCCTGACCTCAGCATGTTTCCAAGCTGGTCGGTGACTATGCTTTCGATATCCTGTGCTCGCACCCGCCATGCGTCAGCCTCGCCCAGCATTTCATAGCGGTTCGCATAATAGTGAAACCGGCGATTACCCTTCTTTGTGTGGGTGAGGACCATCGCTCGTCCCTCGCCGTCATATACAAGACCTGCCAGAACTCCTGCTCTTGCGGATGTTGCGCGCGGACTGCCACCCTGGCTGCGCTCGGCAAGCTTCGCCTGAACCTCATTCCACAACTCTTCGGCAACAATGGCTTCATGTTCGCCGGGGAAGGCATCTCCCTTGTGGACGATCATGCCGCGGTAAATGCGGTTGGACAACAAATGATAGAGATTGCCGCGCTTGAATGCGCACCCGCCTCTTACATTGCCATTTTTGAGCGACTGCGCCTTGGTCCGATGCCCCTCGCGCTCAAGTTCCTCGACCAGTTCGCACACCGAGTTGAGCTCGAGATAGCCCTGCATGATATGCCGGACCAGTTCGGCTTCGATCTCGTTCACGACCAGCTTGCGCTCTACAACGTCATAACCCAGCAGAACTGGCCCACCCATCCATATCCCCTTGCGCTTCGATGCCGCGATCTTGTCGCGGATGCGCTCGCCGATGACCTCGCGCTCGAACTGGGCAAACGACAGCAGCATATTAAGCGTAAGGCGTCCCATGCTGGTTGTTGTGTTAAACGACCGGGTGATCGAAACAAAGCTTGCTTGTCTTCGGTCGAGTATCTCGACGATCTTGGCAAAATTCGAAAGCGAATGGGTCAACCTGTCGATCTTGTAAAGAAGGACGATATCGACCCGTCCAGCCTCGATATCGGCGAGCAGGCACTTCAGCGCTGGTCGCTCCATCGTGCCACCCGAGAAGCCACCATCGTCATAGCGTTCCTTGACCAATGTCCAGCCTTCATGCCGCTGGCTCAGTGAATATGGTCATATTGGGCATCAAGGCTATTATATTCCTGCTCCAACCCATCATCGGTCGACTTGCGGGTGTAGATGGCACAGCGGACAGTTTTGCGGTTTGCAGCCATGTCAGCCCTGCCCTTGCTTCAAACCAAAGAACCTTGGGCCCGACCAATGGGTACCTGTTGCCTTCCGGGTGATCTCCGAAAGCGAGCGGCAGATCTCGCCATTCCATTCGAAGCCGCCTTCAACCGCTGTCACGGCGATGGTCTTACCATTCCATTTGCGGATGAAGTGGGTTCCTTGGGGATCGGCTTGCAAGATTCGGCGCTACGCGCAGCTTTATCGGCCGCGCCTCCACCCAGCCCCCGACCGCCCGCCAGCCGGTCGAGTTGACGTTCGATCTGCGCCGGCAGCTTGCGATAATGCTTTTCCTGTAGCCGATAGGCGATCAAGTAACGAATCAGGCTGGCAGGCGCGTTGGCAAGGTCTTCGCCTGAAAGAGCATTCCACTCGGCACGCAGTTGCGCTGGCGACATCGCCGCCAGCGCTTCAACTTTGGCATCAAGCTTGATGTGGGACATGCTCAGGCAGCAGGCGACGACATGATGCGATAACGGCGAACACCTTCAACCTTCTCGCTATCAAGCACATAGCCCTTCTTCCTCAGGCCAGCCATGAAGGCGCGAGTCGAGTGCGGTAACCAGCCGACCTTAGCCGACATCTCTTCAAGCGACGCACCGCATTCGCGAGTCAGCAACGCGATGACCTGCTGGTGCTTAGTCGGGCTGGCCGTTGCCGCGCTTGAATCTTCGGCTTTGGGTTTGGTTGACTTTTTTGTCATTGTGGTTCTCCGGTTATAAAGCAGCCCGATGCTGCTTCCACCACCCAGAGCCCCGCTGGTCAGCCAGTCGGGGTAGCCTGCAGGCTCTATAGCCCGCAATTCACGCAGAACAGCAATGCTTCAAACGCAGCCGAAGTCGAGTGGAATGTGGCACAAGCAGGAAGAATGTCCAAAGGACGGCAATACGCAAAAAGCTGGATATGGACTTCCGTGCCTAGCAGAGCGTTGGTCTCCGCATGGACGACAAGGCTGAGGCCGATATTCGCGAACTTTGCACCCGCATTGGCTGCATCATGGAAGATGCCAGCGTCATCGCGCTGATCTGGATCAAGGATCAGGAGCTCACCATCGAAGCGAGGCTGGGGCTGTTGCGGGAGGCGCATGACGAGATCAGCAGTTTGATCGGTAAGGCGACGTGCTTGCTCGACAAAGCTTAATGAACGGTTGCTTTATTCGACAGTCCGGAAAGTCTGGTTTCGGCACTGCAGGGGCGTAGTGGTCATTCGTTCATCAGATCGTACTAAGGCAGCCGCCTTTCCCGATGACTTACAGCGGAACAATTGCTCATTTCAAAGCCGCAAGGCGACAACTTTATACCCAAACACGGCTCTGCCAACTGCCGGGCGTTGCCTGGAGTTGGACAGGCGAAGCTTGTGAGTCAGTGCAATACCTCGGCATCAAATTCCATTTGTCCGTCCCAGACATAGCCATTTCCTCTGACCGCCCGAAGCGATTGAGGCACGCCGTTTCGCATCAGGTTTCGTCGCAGGCGCCCTACCCAGACATCTACGGTTCTTGGGTCGATTTTGCCAGCTTCCTTGCCTAACAATCCTATGATTTCCTCCCGCGAAAGCACCCTGTGCGAGTTTTCAATGAATTTCGCCAACAGGTGCATCTCGTTCGGTGCGATTGTTATCAGCTTGCCGCGATAGCGGACGCAAAGCGCGGTGTAGTCAACATGCAGGTCACCGCTGGTGATCAGGTGGTTGCTCCCCGATGGATCTGCGTTGACCCCATAAAGCATGAGCCTGTCCTTGAGCGCTGCAAAAGTCAGCGGTCTGATCATATAATCGTCCGCTCCGCCCCTGAGCGCAAGCCGGCTGTCTTCTGCGCTTTCCTCATCCAATATCAGGGTAATGTGAAGCTGATGTGGCCCGGGAAGCGCCCTTAGCCTTTTGCACAATTCCAGGCCGGATATTCGGGGAAGCAGCCAGTCTATGAAAAACCAGCAGGGTCCCCGTATGCCCATGCTGTTTTCGTCGACATGCCGAACTTCATATTGAGGATAATTCGACCGGAGCTGTTCCAGCAAATCCGGGGCATCTGTAGTAAAAAGCAGTTGTTTCTTCACAGTTGGGCCACTTCAACTGATGTGTCGGTTGTTGCTAATTCAGCGCTGTTACAAGGCTGTGACAATGACGCAGACAAGAGGTCACAAGTCTGACATCTTGCCTGCTGCAACGTCGGCTTGAACGAATTAGCCTTCGCGCTTTGCCGGCCGCAGCTTGAGTCTCCCACTGTGAAAGGCAAATGACGCACAGCTGCCTTCATATTGCAACCTGCATCGCGTCAGGCTGAAACAATCAGCCTTTATTCGGACCCTGGCATCAAGCTTTGCGATGCTGGAAAACGATAATCCAAACCGAGGGCCATCTCCCATGAAACTGCGATCCATCCTGCTGTTCAGCTGTGCCTTGTCCGCAACCCCTGCTTTCGCGCAAGAAAGTCCGCCCGAAGCCGATGAGACGAATGAAGAGATTGTCGTTTTCGGGCAGGGCCAGACCCGCCAGGTGCAAGAAATCAAAGCCGACGACATCCAGATTCTGGCGGCTGGCACCAGCCCGCTAAAGGCAATCGAGAAGCTGCCAAGCGTCAACTTCCAGTCGGCCGACCCGTTCGGGACGTACGAATGGTCCAGCCGCGTCACCATTCGCGGGTTCAACCAAAACCAGCTGGGTTACACGCTTGACGGTATTCCGCTTGGCGACTCATCTTACGGCAACAACAACGGTCTCCATATCGGCCGTGCAATCAGCCCTGAAAATATCGGCGTGACGCGGGTATCGCAGGGATCGGGTTCGATCGGCACACAGGCGACCAACAATCTGGGCGGCACGCTCGAATTTTTCTCATTCGATCCGACCGATGGCGTCGGGGCTGATGCCAATTTCACTTATGGCTCTGAAGATACCATTCGCGGCTTTGCCCGGCTGAATTGGGGCGAAGCGGACGGGGTCCGCGGTTTCGTTTCAGGCACTTATCACACTGCCGACAAATGGAAGGGCGGCGGCGTCCAGAAAAACTGGATGATCAATGCCAAGGCGATCATCCCCGTGGGTGAAGCCGAATTCGACGCCTATTTCAGCTATTCGGACCGGGCGGAGCAGGATTATCAGGATCTCTCGCTCGAAATGATCAACCGCTTGGGCTATGGCCATGACAACTACTTCCCCGATTATGCCGCGGCTATCCGGGCGGCACAGGGCATCTTTACGGCCCCAATAAACAACCGCGACGACAGCTATTATGACGCATCCGGTCTGCGCAAGGACACGCTGGCAAGCTATGGCCTAACCGCGCCGCTGGACGAAGGCGTGACCTTCAGGATCAAGGCCTATTATCACGATAATACCGGCCAGGGCACATGGGGCACGCCTTATGTCGCCAGTCCTAATGGCGTGCCGATGTCGGTGCGCACAACCGAATATGATATCCAGCGCGGCGGCGTGTTCGGTTCGTTGAATGCCGAGATTGGCGACCATGAAATCACCGTCGGCGGCTGGTATGAGCATAATGACTTTACCCAGGCGCGCCGCTTTTACGCCTATGAAAGCCTGATCAATCCGGGTCGCGATCATACCAAGTTCCAGCGCAACCCCTTCTTCACCCAGTGGCTGTTCGATTTCAACACTGATACCCTGCAATATTATGTGCAGGACAAAATGACCTTTGGCGACCTGACGGTGAATGTCGGCTGGAAGGGTTTCCAGATGAATAATGAGGCCAATCCCATCATCCAGGGTTCTTTGGCGCGCGGCAAGATCAAGTCGAAGGACTGGTTCCAGCCGCATGTTGGCGCTGCCTACAAGCTGGGGGACAATGCCGAAGTCTTTGGCGGCTTCACGCAAGTCACCCGCGCCTTTGTCTCGTCGGCAACGAGCGGGCCGTTCTCGACTACCCAGGCCGGTTTCGATGCGCTTCGCGCACGCGGATTGAAAGCTGAGGAGTCGGATACGTTCGAACTTGGCGCCCGTTACAATGACTCGCGGTTCAACGGTGTGCTCGGCCTCTACTATGTCAACTTCCGCAACCGACTGCTCGGTGTTGCCGTGGGCGCTGGTATCGTTGGCAACCCTGCTATCCTGCAAAATGTCGGCTCGGTCCGCGCGGTTGGTTTCGAAGCGGCGGGGGATTTCCGTCTTGGCAACGGCATCACGCTGTTTGCGTCCTACAGCTACAACGACACCACCTACCGCGACGATGTTGTCATTCCATCCGCAACCGTCGGCGGAGCGCCTATGATCATCCCGATCAAGGGCAAGACCGTGGTCGACGCGCCCAAGCATATGCTGAAAGGCGAAATCGCTTATGATAGCGACAGCTTCTTCGGCAGGGTGGGCGCGAATTATATGAGCAAGCGCTTTTTCACCTACACCAACGACCAGTCGGTGGGTAGCCGCGTGCTCGTCGATGCGACGCTGGGCTACCGCTTTGACATGGGCTGGCGCAAGCCGATCGAGCTGCAGCTGAATGCGACCAACCTGTTCGACAAGAAATATGTGTCCACCATCGGTTCGAACGGTTTCGGCAACAGCGGTGACAACCAGACCTTGCTTGCCGGTGCACCGCAGCAGTTTTTTGCAACTGTGAAGGTTGGGTTCTGATGAACCCGACCTTCCGGGCCCTGGCATTGGCGGCGGCGTTCACACCCGCCGCCAATGCCGAGCCGGTGCTGCTGATAGCTCGGGTGAAAAATCAGGTTGTTGCAATCAACGACAAAATCGTACCTAAGGCCATATAGGATCCCAAGGGAAACCGGAGATCCTTGGTGCCTTGCAGTTTTGCCGCAAACAGATAATGGCCAAGACCAATCGCGCTTGCGAGCAGCAAGATGGCGGGCAGGAACGGCCATCCGAGCCAAAGACCGATAGCGCCCAGCAGCTTGGGATCGCCTTTGCCCATACCCTCGATACCGCGCAGCCTTGCAAAACCAAGCCGAAGCAGTTCGAGGGCAAGGAAACCGATGGCTGCCCCGATCAACCGGTCAACCAGCGCAAAGCCCGCAAGCCAATGGCCGAGCAGCAAGCCCCCGATGGCCAGGGCAGCGATCAACCGATCGGGCAGCCACAGGTGCCGCCAATCAAGGATCGCCAGCGGAACCAGCAGCCAGCAGAAGGTCGCGACTGCAATCGCAGCCATGCCAGGCAACAGCGCAGCACTAGCCGCCCCTATTGCCGCGCAGGCCAGTTCAACAAGAAGCGTCGCGCGTCCGATAGAGCCTCCGCAACGGCGGCATTTGCCGCTTTGCAAAAGATAGGAGAATATCGGCACCAGCTCGGTTGAACGCAGCGTCGCGCTGCAATGATCGCAACGGGAGCGGCCCGATACCACGCTTTCACCATCGGGCCAGCGCGAGCAAAGTGCGCATGCAAAACTGCCCCAGATTGCCCCGAATATGGTCAGCCCTAAAACAAATGCCCATAAGGGAATTTGCAGAAGCATCGCGTCGAACGCCTCGACAGGATTCAATTCAGTCGACCCGATCGTACCAGCCGATAGCCCCCGGCTACCGGCTTAAACCCTGCCAGCGTCAGTCCTGTCGCCAGATCGGCCGGCGGTTCGGATAGGGTGAGCGTAGCTGTGTAACGGCCATCGCCTTTCACCCGCAGCGTCAGCCTTTCCATTGTGGATTCGCTGAGCAACGGAACCACCAGTTCGCCGTTGCGGCAGGCAGCGTTGCCCATCAAGCCGCCTTTGGTTGCCGCCCCCAACACGGTATGATCCAAATTCAGGCGGACGATGCCCGATGCGGAAACGCAGCGGCCATTGGCGAAGCGGAGCGACAATGTTTCCAACCGAAGGTCGCCGCCGTCAAACCCCGCCGCCAGTGCGCGGCTGTCGATCGTTGTGGTCAGTTCGTTGGCGAAATAGCCGCCCAGCCCGCTGCCGACGACCCCCGAAACGCCGGGCGCATAAGGCGCATCGCCACGCGACAGGCGGAATGCCAATCGTCCGAGGAGGAGCTGGAGCGGCTGCAGGCGAACATTGACGTCGCCAATTGCCGCGCGGCCTATCGAGGCGTCGCGCAAAGCGCCGCTGACTATGGTGCCCTGGCTGTTGCGCGCACTGACGCCCAGCATATTGGCCGCCATTCCCATCGGCAGCAGCAGCAGCAGCGACAGCAGTGCGACCACGCCCAGGACGAGAATCATTGTCCGCCGCGACACCATCATCAGGGCCGCCTTTCAAGCGTGACATCGGCGGCCACGAAGCCGCCTTCACCCTTGCGCAATCGAATTTCGGTCGCCTCCACGCCCTGGGCGGCCAGGCGGCTCAGCCATGCAAGCAATGCCCCAGCCTTGACGCTGGCCATGCGTAAGGCGAAGCCATTCGCGCCGGTCGCCGACCCTTCGGCAATCTCGAACCCCGCGGCTGCCGCGCTTTCCTTGACAAAATTCTCGAGCGTTTGGCCAGCGGGCAAGGCTGGCGCGCTTTGCGCCGGGCGCGCGGGCACCTTGCGGAAAAGTTCGGCGCGCGCCTCGATCCGCCCGCGGCGTTCGATTGCCGCATCAAGGTCTTTCTCGGCAGCTTCAATGGCGTTGATGCCCGGAAACAGAAGTCCGTAAACCAACACCACCAGCCCCGCCAGCACAGCCGCAGCCGCCAGCAACCATTGCTCGCGTGGCGAGCGGCCAACAAACCAGTTTTTCAGCTGTTCAATCATGGTGCCCTCACTGTCAGGTCAACGAGCGTGAGGCCGCTCGGGTCGCGACGCGGCGTTGCGGTAATGCGATATCCGGCGCGCTGGATCGCGATCAGCACCGCGTTGATGCTGCCCGCATCGGGGGCTGCCAGCGTCGCGGCGAGCAAGCCATCCTTGCCGACGCGCAAGTCGTTGAGCGTGACATTCTCGCTCGCTTTGGCCGATTGCCAAACAATCGCCGCCAATAGACTCGCCCGGTCGCCGCCCGCGCCCTTGCGGGCCAGTGCCGTATCCAGCGCGGCGTCGGCTCGCCCTATATCGTCCACCGAAGGATCGATTGTCTTGGCCGCCGCCAGCGCCGCGCCGTTTTCGCGTGAGATCGCCCATTGCAGCTTGCCCCACCAGGCGATGCCGCTGGCAACCACCAACAGTGCCGCCAACAGGGCCAGTTGACCCAACCAGAAACGATTGGCGTCGCTGAACAATGGTTTGGCGTTGCGCTTGCGCGGCCTGCCTTCAAGGAAATCGGGCTTCGGATCACGGCTAGCGGCGATGATTGCCTGCGCCAATTGCGCGTCGCCAAGCACTTGGGTTTCGGCCGCACCAAACAGCATTGCGCGCAAACCCGGCTCATCCGGGCAAGCAAGATCAGCGGAACGCAGGAAGGTATCGCCTGCCAAATCTATCCGCCAGATTTCTCCATCGGGCGGGGAAACAATAGAACCTGCCGGTATTGCCGCCTGGGCCAACAGCCCCAGACCGGCCAGCCTGTCCAACGCCGCTTCGATGTTCGCGCCATCTGTAGTGGCGAGCATGATCCGGCCATCGACCGCATATCCGGTAGCGACCCAGACGGCACCCATTGCCTCCTGCTGCGCCTCCAGCTTGGCGACGGCAAGTTCCTGCCGGGGTTCGAGCCCGCGCGCTTCGTATAGCCGGAAGGTCGATGCGGATGCGGGAACAACGGCGATGGTCGCAATGTCCTCAATTGCCAGTTCGCCATATTCTTCGTGGAAGCGGTCAAGAACGCCTGCCCATAGCAAACGATCTTCGGCTACCGCCCAGACATAGGGCAATGCGTCATCGGTAAGTGGCAAGGTCGCCAACAGGCAATCGGGCTGGGTCATGGCAGCGCTGCCCAGCTGCGCCACAACAGGTGCGGCGGCGCTTGCTCTGCAGAGATCAACGCCGTTTCGCGCAACCTGATATCCCCACTTTCGATCCCGATATCGAGCCGGAACCAGTTGGTTACCAGCTTGACCTGATCCTGGACGGCCTGTGGCGGCGCGCTCGCGCCTTCCGTCAGCCCTTCCCAGAATTTGACGAGGCTGCCATAGCCGGATGCCGGGCGCTTGGCCAGATGCGCCTGCAGGCTGTTCCTTGTGATTGCGCCTGGCGGATAAAGCATCGCGAGCAACGCCGACTGTTCGGGCAGCAGCGTGTTGACGTTCAGCGGAGACAGCTCGGCCACCGGCAGTGCGCAGATCAGGGGTTCAAGGCGGGCGTAGAGCGCTGGCGCTACCCCGGCGACGGCGCGCAGCTCGCTTTTGTCGGCAAAAAGCTGGTTTGGCGCGACATAGGGCGTCGCCTGTGTCTGATAGGCACCATCCTCCGCCCCCGCAGGCAAGGGCGACGTGTCGCTATCCGCCCAGTCTGTTGCGGAATCGGCAACCTGACGCGCGACATTTTCGGGGACGGCCAGCGCGACCATCAGCGAAACGAACTGGTCGCGCCCTATAGGGTTGGCAGCCAATGCACCATTTTCGGATTTGACCAGACTGTTGAGATTGAAACAATTGCCACCATCGGTTGCGGTAACGGCGATCTGCCCGCCAGGCAGCTGGAAGGTCTGTGGTTGGCCCAGCCATCCGCCCGCCAGCGTCGTCTGCGTTGCATTGGCCGCGCGCAGATCGGCGATGCGCGCGAGCGCCAGATCCTCCGCCGCATAAGACAGCAGCCGCGCCTGCCGCGCTGCCTGCCCGTTTTGCGCGAGTTGCGTGGAGAGCGTCACCCGGTCGAGCGTCGTCGCCGCAACCACCGACAGGATCGCGACCAGCAATAGGATCGACAGCAAGGCTGCGCCTCTTTCCGCTGGCGGTATCTCAAACCGGCGGGGCATCATCGCCTCCCGCTTCGCCGGGCTGTTTGGGATCGGCCTGCCCAGTGCCGACGAGGAACAGCAACGTCACCGGCGCCGCATTGGTGCGGGTAACCACCAGTTCGAGCGCGCGCGGCAACGAAGCGGCGTCATCGGCGCTCCAATCGCTGCGCCAATTGCCCTCGGCATCGCGGAAGCGGACGGTCGCTGCCGAAACATTGTTGAGCAGGACGGTCTTTTGCGAGCCTGTGCTGTCGGGCATCGCCGAGCCGAGCCGCACCAATGCTCCGCGCTCCAGCGCAAAGGCTACGCGCTGCACATCGGGCCTTGGGGCATTGTCCAGATTGGCCCAGCCCGTGCGCGTCACCGCGAACAACTGTCCGGGTGCTTCGCTGCCCTGCGCGGCAAAGGCAGGCAGCACAGCGCCGCCTGCGCGCACTGGCCGGGCAATCGCCTGCGCCAGATCGGCCTCCATCAGCGCAACCGCGCGCGCATTGCGCCCCAGATCGTCGAGCCGCCCCTTGACCGCCAATTGTGTGCTGCTCGCCGATTGCAGCAAGGCGACGCCCGCCGCCGAAATCATCGCAAAGATCGAGAGCGCGACCAGCATCTCGATCAGCGTGAAGCCCGATTGTCGTGTGGCCACGCGCATCATTTTTCGACCAGCCTTGCGGTCGTGAGCTGCGCCTTGCGCCGCACGCCAAAACCGCTGCCTTCAACGGCAATGGCGATGCGCACGAAACGCTGATCCTCGGTACTTTCGGTGGTGACCGTCCAGCGCCAGTTGCGCCCACCATTTTGCGTTTCGCCTTGCTCAGTTCCGACTGCAGGCGCGCGGGGTGCGGACAAACGTTCTACCGCCAGATTCTGCGCCACTTGCCAGGCAAGCGCGCTATCGGACAGCGTTGCTGCGGTGCGCACGGAGAAGGCTTGCAGGTTCACCATCGCCAGCGCAGCCAGGCTGAACACGGCGAGCGCCACCAGCATCTCGATCAGCGTGAAGCCGTTTGCAGGATATTTGGTAAAGCAGGGGTAACCCGGTTTAATCATAAACCGTTCGTCCTGAGTAGCTCTGAAGCCGAATGGCTGAAGAGCGTATCGAAGGATCCTTCGATACGGCACCTCGCCTCCGGCTCGGCACCTACTCAAGGCGAACGGAAATGATACAAATTTAGGATTTGTTTTTCTAAGGCGCGACATCGACATCGCCCGCGCCATTGATACTGACCCGCAAATCCCGATTGCCGCCCGCCACCGATATCTCCATCGGGGCGCTTGGCAAGCCGTTGCCGTCGAACGCTATGCGCAATACCTGCCCGCCCTTGATCCGGGCAACGGTCGGCTGCTGCCAGTCGGTGGTTTCGAACGGCTTGCGATCGAGCGGCCTCCAGGCACCACCGGCCCGCTCCTCAAACCCATAGCCCGAGGCGCGTACCCAGATCGCAAAGGGGCGGGATTCAACAATTGCCCGGTCGCGCAAAGCCGCCACTCGGGCGGCAAAGACTTCTGCCTGCGAACCCACGCTTACGCTCGCGCTGCGCACGGTCAGCACAATGGCGGCACCGGCCAGGCCGATGATGAAAAGCACCACCATCAGCTCAACCAGTGTGAAGCCGTTGCGGCGTCGGCGAGGCTTATTCGGCGTAGATATCCGCATTCTCATCCGTTCCGCCGGGCGCGCCATCGGCACCAAGCGAGTAAATGTCGAACGCACCGTTCTTTCCCGGAATGCTATACTGATAGGGTCGACCCCAGGGATCGTTGGGCAGTTTCTTGATATAGCCTTCGCTGCGCGCCCCCGGGGCACCCACGGGCGGCGTCACCAACGCGTTCAGCCCTTGGCCCGCATCGGGATAGGCTAGGTTGTCGAGCCGGTAAGTTTCCATCGCCTGCGACAATATGGCAATATCGGCTTTCGTTTTCTGCACCATCGCCTTGTCCTGACTGGGCAGCACATTGATGACGACGATGGTCGCGAGCAAGCCGACGATGAAGATCACGACCATCAGTTCGACCAGCGTAAAACCATTCGGTCTCGCAGGCTTTCTCGTCCGGTATTTGGCTGGTGGCATGGTCCGATCGGTGAAGAGGCGAAAGAGGATTTTCAGCATGGTTCAAAGTCCCGTAAGGTTTTGCAACTGGAGGATGGGGAGAAGGATGGCGAGAATGATTACCGCGACCATCCCGCCCATGACCACGATAATCGCCGGTTCGAGCAAGGCGAGCGCCGACGTGGTGAAATTGTCGAATTCCTGCTCAAGATACTCCGCTGCGCGGGCGAGCATAGTGTCTAGCCTTCCCGCGCTTTCGCCGCTTGCCGCAAGGTAGACGAGGATTGGCGGGAACACCCCCGCCGCGCGCATCGCGCCCGAAAGGCTGCCGCCGGTACGGACGGTTTCGACGATATCGTCATTGGCTTTGGCAAGCACGCGGTTGCGGATGGTGGCACCCGTCAGCTTCAGCCCTTCGAGCAAGGGCAATCGGCTGGCGACCATCGTCGCCAAGGTGCGCGCCATCTGCGCGGCGTGCAGATCGCGGAGCAGGCGCCCAACCAGCGGCAGCCGCAGCACCAACCGGTCGACCGCCAACCGGAAATCGGGCAGCCGCAGGGCTTGCCAGAACGCAATTGCGATCACAGCCAACCCCAGCACAATCGCCCACCAATAATTGGCAAGGAAATCGGAAATGCCGATCACCATGCGGGTGACAAAGGGCAATTGCTGCTTGGCATCGTCAAACTGTTCGACCACCTTGGGCACAACTGCGATCATCAAACCCGCAACCACCAGCATCGCAACGATTGCGAGGATTGCGGGATAGGCAAGCGCACCGATCAACTTGCCGCGCATCTTCGCTTGCCGTTCGAGCAAGTCGGCAAGGCGCCCGGTGATCAGGGGTAGCGTACCTGCGCCTTCGCCAGCCGCGATCATCGCGCGATAGAGCGGCGGAAAACTGACTGGTTCGCGCGCCAGGCTCTCCGAGAAACGGCCGCCTTCAACAAGGCCCGAATGGACATTGCCCAGAATGGCGCGGACATTGTCCTTCTCATTCTGGCGGGAAAGGTTGCGTACCGCTTCTTCAAGCGGCGCAACTTCGACCAGCGAAGCCAGCTGGCGTGTGAATAATGTCAGCTGCTTGGCATTGAGCTTGCGGCGGCCCGGTAATTGTAAGTGCAAACGCGCCATGCTCTTTGCCTCACCCGGCTCGACACTGACGACATAGAGCCGCATGTTGCTCAACCGTTCGCGCGCGGCGTCGTCATTGGCGGCGGATATGCGCCCCTTCTTTTCCCGGCCGTCGATGTCGATGGCGCGATAGGCGAAATCAGGCATCGACCACATCCTCGCTGCGCGAAATGCGGATTGCCTCTTCAGGCGTGGTCTCACCCGCGCGCACCAGCTTGCGCGCGGCCGAGGCGAGATTGGGGCTGTGCATGAAGGCATGCTGCGCCAGCACTGCCTCGTCGCCACCAGCATTGATCATCTTGCGGATCGATTCGTCGACGCGCACCGCCTCAAACACGCCGATCCGTCCCTGAAAGCCAGTGTCGCGGCAAGAAGGGCAACCCTGCGCGCGATAGACTATAGTGCCCGAATCAAAGCCGAGGAGAGCGCTGACACTCGGTTCGCACTGCACCGGCTCCCGGCACTCAGGACAAAGCCTACGCACCAACCGTTGCGCCACAACCGCACGCAAGGTCGAGGCTAGGAGGAAGGGTTCGATCTTCATGTCGCGTAACCGGGTCACCGCACCCAGCGCATCGTTGGTATGCACCGTGCTCAGTACCAGATGCCCGGTCAGTGCCGCCTGCACCGCAATATCGGCGGTCTCCCGATCACGAATTTCGCCGACCATCACTACGTCGGGGTCTTGCCGCAGGATCGCGCGCAATCCGGCGGCAAAAGTCATCCCGACCTTTTCATTCACCTGCGTCTGTCCGACGCCATCGACTGCATATTCCACCGGGTCTTCGACGGTCAGGATATTGCGGCTGCCATCATTCAACCGTTTCAAACAGGCGTAGAGCGTGGTCGTCTTGCCCGATCCGGTCGGACCGGTGACCAGGATGATGCCGTTGGGTTCGGCGAGCGCACTGTTCAATATTTCCAGCGCCTGTTCGGACATGCCGAGCAGGTCAAGCGACATGCCGGTATTTTCCTTGTCTAGCACGCGCAGCACCACGCGCTCGCCAGCCCGGCTCGGCAGCGTCGATACGCGCACATCGATCAGCTTTCCGCCCAGCGTCAAGCCAATCCGGCCATCTTGCGGTACGCGGCGCTCGGCAATGTCAAGCCGCGCCATCACCTTGATGCGGCTGACCACGACTGGGGCTACACTGGCGGGCAGGCGCAGTTTTTCCTGCAACAGCCCATCATTGCGCAGCCGTACGACCAGCCCGGTTTCATAGGGCTCGATATGGATATCCGACGCCCCCTGCCGTACTGCTTCAGCAATGATGCCGTTGATCAGGCGGATGACCGGAGCATCATCTGCGCTATCGAGAAGATCCTCGGCGGTCGGCAGCATTTCGCCAAGCAGGTTATGCCCACCCGACATTTCGCCAACCATCTCAGCCGCTGAACCTTTGACCGAATAATGTTCGGCAAGGTATCGATCGAAGGTCGCCGCATCCGCCATTTCCACTTCGATGGGTTGCGCCAGGTAACGCCGTACTTCCAGCAGGGCGATCGGATCGGAGCCCTCACGCAAGGCGACCTGCACCCGGTCCTCGCCTACATGGCGCAGGACAACACCGTTTTTCTTCGCAAAGGCATAAGGGATATCGAGGACGAGGACCGGTGCCAGCGACGGCATCGTTTCCGGTGTCGCGGCGATCGCCGCTTCGTTTGACAACGCATCTCCCCGATTTATCTTCACGGCTGCTCTCCATTGCCTCCGGTTGACGGGGGCACCTCGGTCGGAACAATGTTGCTGGGCGGCGGCGGGCTGGTATCGGCGATGGGGGCAGCGACGAAATCGCCTTTGGCAGGTGCCGCAGCCGTCGGTGGCATCGCTCCCATATAGTCGCGCAGCAATTCGTCGATGCTGGGTTCAACATCGGGATTGCGCGCCAACTGCATGTTGCGGACATAGCCATAGCGGCGCGCCGTCAGCGCATCGCCGTCGGTGCGATTGCGCAACACGGTGGGCCGGATGAAGACCATCAAATTGGTTTTGCTACGGCTGCGGCTGCGCGATTTGAACAGTTCGCCAATTATCGGAATGTCGCTGAGCAGCGGCACCTTTTCCAGCGTGCGGCGCTCATCGTCGTTCAACAGCCCGCCAATCGCCAGCAGCTGGCCATCGCCTACTGTCAGCGTCGTTTCGAACTGCCGCTTGTTGAGCACAAGATCGCTGGAACGCGACGATACTGGCCCGGCAACGCTCGATACCTCCTGTTTCAGGAACAGCTTCACATCGCCCTGCGCATTGACCTGCGGCGTAACCTCCAGCTTGATGCCGACTTCCTGGCGCTGCACGGTGCGGAAGGCATTGTCGAAATCGGGCGATAGTCGTTCGCCAGTACTGACGGGCACCTCCTGCCCGACAAGGAATTTCGCCTTTTGGTTGTTGAGCGTCACGATATGCGGCGTCGCCAGCAGGTTGGACTGGGTGTCAGCCGCGATCGCATTTATGATCGTCCCGAAAATGGCATTTTTGCCGATATCGAGCGCAAAGCCTCCAAAACCGCCGGTCGCGCTTAGGATCGAGGCAGCCGCTGCTTCCTGCAGGCTGTCGCCTAACGCGCTGCTTACCGTCGTGGTTGTTGTGTTGCCATTGACCGTGGTGGTTTCGCGCGTCAGTTCCTCCGCTGCCAGTGCACCGCCGATGGTCAGGATGTTGGGGTTGGCATTGGAATAAGCGGTTGCTGCGAAAGGAATATTCTCACCGCCAATCAGGAACTGGACGCCGAGTTTTTTCGCCGCCTCATTGCCGATTTCAACAACAATTGCCTCAACCAGTACCTGTTCAGGGCGGGTGTCCAATTGCCGGATGAGTTCTCCAAGAGTGCGCTGCATTTCGGGGTTCGCGGCGACGATCAGCGCGTTTGTACCCTCATAGCGCGTCACAACCACCGGGCCGCGGCCTCCAATCCCGGTCATGCCGCTTGGTGCGACCGCGGCAACGACCGGCGCGGGCGCCGGTGTAGCGGCAGGTGCTGCTCCCCCCTCTCCTCCATTGCCACTGGTTGGCGCGGTGGACACGGGCGGCAATGGGTTTGTGGGGGTCGCGCTGCCTTGTCCGCCTATCAGCGATTGGACGGTTTCGAGCAAAGTTTCCGCATTGGCATGTTCCAGCCGATATACCCGTATTTCCGCGCCCGATTGCGCGCGTGCATCAAGCTGCTTGGCCATCGCGGCAAAGCGCGCGACCGATGTGGGGTCGCCGCGCAGTGCGATCGCGTTGCTGCTGTCGATCGCGGCCACCGAAACCGGCGACCGCCCGCCTTCGCCGCCGCCTTGCCCGGCAAGCCCTTGCAGCGCCACCGCGATCTCCCGCGCGCCAGCATTGTCGAGCGTGACGATCTGCGTCGCCGCACTATCGCGATCAATCTGACGCACGAGGTCGCGGATGCGGCGAATATTGTCGGCATAGTCGGCAACGATCAGGCTGTTGGCGTTGCGGTTTGCAGTGATCGAACCTTCCCGACTGACAAGCGGGCGCAGCGTTTCGACGGCAGAGGTGGCATCGATCGAACGCAGGCGGAAAACTTCGGTAACAAACTCGCTCGCCGTAGCCCGCTGCGAACCCACCCGTGACGGCTGCGTCGCCGCACCCTCGGCCAGCTGGATTCGATAGCCGCCGCCGCGCATTGGCACGGCTACCAGCCCATTGGCGCGCAGCGTCGAGAGGAAAACCTCAAAATATTCCGAACGCGATAAGGGACGGTCGGTAACGATCGAGATTTTGGTTTGCACCCGGCTATCGACAATGAAGGTTTGGCCGGTAACGCGCGCGGCATCCTGCACGAAGGCGCGCACATCGGCCTCGCGCATGTTGATTGTGTATTGCGCCGACAGCGGCTGCACGAAAAGCGAAACGGACGCGACCAGCGCAAGCAGTTTTCTGTTGTTCATTTTCATTCCAGATTGAGGCCGACCGGTATCTTTTGCGAACCGCGCTCAACTTCAAGCGTCAGTTTCGCGCCGGGGCGCAGTTGCGCGGCAATGTCAGCGGCGGAGCCGATTGGGCGACCGTTGATTGAAACCAATATATCGCCTGAGGCAAGGCCGGCATTCTTCATCATCGCACCATCGTCCCTGGCATTGAGCACAAGACCGGTAATGCGACCGCCTTCGGTTCGCGGGGTAACACCTATGCTGTCGCGCAGCGTGGTTGCGGTGAGCTTGACCTGGCTGCCGCCTGCGGGAGAAGATAAAACGGTTGCCGCAGCGGCATTTGGCTCGCCAACGGTTTCAGCCGGCACCGATTGGTCGATGTACAGCGATTCTTCCACGCCGGCCCTTGAGAGAATGACATGATCGAACGCTACTTTGGACAGCGTGACGCCGGGCAGCACCTCTTCGCCTACCGAATAGCTTTGCTGCACGCCGTCAGCCCCGGCAAGGATTGCGGAGCCGCCGCCTGTGAATTCGTTGAACCTTGTCCCAAACAGCGTCAGCGACAGCGAGGTGACGTTTGCGCTGCCTTCTTCGGATTGCGCCGTTCGCGAAAAGGGATCGAAAGATGCAAACAATGCCTCGCGATCGGCGGCTGATAAGGTAAGCGCTGGCCGCGCCTTCCAATCACCGATGCTGCCAAGCGGCGCAGCTATAATCCAGAAGAAATTGGCAAACAGCGCCACGCAAAGCGACGCGATCGCCATTACGATCCAGTCGCCTAATCCCTGCCGGTCGCGAAGACGACCGAGCCGGGGAATAGATGAAAGCGACCAACGCAAACCCAAATGACGCACTCCAACGACTCAAATCATAGAGTCCGCCTATGCACGCATCGTTTCAGAAAAACGACTCTGCGTTTCAGATTTGTGAAAAGAAAGCGTCGTGACAGCGTCGTCAAAAGTTCACATCAATGCCTAATGAAGCGCTGATGCCTTCCTTGTAACGATTGTAGAAGATGCGATTGTCGCCGTTTTCCTGCAACTCGCGATATTTGGTATTGAGAAGGTTGCGTACCTCGAGCTTCACCTCGACTTCCTTGCCGGCAACAGTCACACCTTCACGCGCAACAAAATCAAGCTGGAAGCCAGGCTTTTCGAAAATATCAGGCTGGCCACCGGCACCACGGCTGGTGACGCGATCACTGGCATAGCCGAGCAACAGTGTCTGCTGCGACAGCCTTTCCGTATCCTCAAGCCCGAGTTGCAGGTTCACAAGGTGGTCGCTTTGACCGGTCAGTGGTGCGCCATTGCGGAAGAAATCGGTCGCACTGTCCGCCGCCGAACCGAAGACGCGCACAGGATCGTTGGGGCCCACGCTCAGCTTTGATTTGCTGTAGGTATAGTTGGCAATAACAACCGCGCGGCGGGTTCCGAAGAAGCCGGTGCCCTCGTCATTGCCGAGATCGAAATATTTCTGCACTTCCAGCTCCGCGCCGTAAAGGTCGGCTTCGGGTGCATTGGCAAAGCTGGTGATAACGGTGTTGTCTTCAAAGCTGGAAAATGCCTCGATCGGGTTCTTGATCCGCTTGAAAAAGCCCGCGACCGACACGCGCTGATCGCGCGCGAAATACCATTCGTAGCGTGCCTCGGCATTGTAGAGCTGGCTGTCGGTCAACAGCGGGTTACCGCGGAACTGGCGGTTGGTATCGGGATCGTAAAAGGTCTGGAAGATCAGCTCGCGGAATTGCGGGCGCGCAATGGTTTTCGAAGCACTCACGCGGAACTGCATCTGGTCTGCAAGTTCCCAGGTCAGCGTTGCCGAGGGAAGCCAATATTTGCGGTTGAGCGAGGTTGATGCAAGCGAAGCCGTTGGCACGTTGAATACCTGCACAGGTTCGACCGTCTGCTTGGCCGCTTCGTAACGCACACCCAGGTTGAGATTCACTTTGTCGGTCAGATAGGCCTGAACCTGGGCGTAGGCGGCATTGTTGATCAGCCGGGCGTCAAAGACCGGGTTTGCCTCGTTGGTGTCGATCAGACTGATATTGTAGAAGTCGATGACATCCGGCTGCAACAGAAAGTCCGGGCGAAACAGTGCCACCGCGGTCGGGAAGGTCGTTGGCGCGATGAACTGAAAGTCGCGCCGTTCGACGCGGCGAGCGGTATCGGCATAGCTGTAGCCGATCGACGCCGTCAGGCTGTCGCTGATATTGTGGGTCAGGTCGATGCTGCCCGACCAGAGATCTTCGTCCAGATCGGAATAGCTGACTTCGGCGCTGCCCTGCTGGCCGTTGTTGAGGCGGTTGATGAACTGATTGCCAAACGGATCGGTTGCAACATTGCTGCGGAAATATTCGTAACTGAATTCGCCCGGCGCCTCCCGCTGCGAATTTGCAAAGCCGACGCGGACATCGAGCTTCACATCCGGCGAGAGGCGAAACTCGCCGACAAGCTGCGAGCTGGTCAACTGCCGCTCGAACCATGCGGTATCCTGTTGCAGCAGGGTTGCGATTGGCGATGTGGTTTGCCGCGTACCGATACCCAGCCGCGCTTGCTTTAAGGTGTCGCGAATATAAAGGTTAGTCCAGCGCAGCTTCTGATCGCCCGCTTCGATACCGAAGCCGACAAGCGCATTAACGACAATCCGGTTGTCGGTCGTCACACGCTGGAAATCGAGTTCCTTCTGCGACAGGTCGAGCGTTGACGCGGTCTGCTGCAGCGTGTCGCGGGTACGCCATTTGTTGCTGTAGCCGAAATTGGCGATGATACCCATGGTCGCATCGCCGCCAATCTCCCAATTCGTTCCACCGGTAAAACCGAATGATGCGTTTGGCGGCAGGTTCCTGTTACGTTGTACGATCGAATTACGGCCGGTGACCAGTTGCCCTGCGATTTCCTGAGTATTCACATTGCCAGCGCTGATCCGTTCGCCGCTGGCGAGATAACCCGCAAGCGCAGGTGGCAGATCGCGATTGCCATTGTCGAAACCCGACCAGTCGAGCGAGCTGCCAAAATAGGTATAGCCAAGCTGGTTGGTGGTTTCGCTGTTGCTGCCGATGCTTCCGCCAATTGTCAGGAAGGTTTCAGCGGGAATCGCCTTGGTCGTCAGGTTGATAACGCCGCCGCCAAACTCGCCTGGAAAGTTTGCCGAATAGGATTTCTGGACCAGCGACGAAGCGATTACGCTGGTGGGGAAAAGATCGAGCGGAACGACGCGCTTCAGCGGCTCGGGGCTTGGCAATGGCGAGCCGTTGAGAAGCGCCAGCGAATAACGGTCTCCAAGACCGCGAACATAAACATAGCCGTTGCCGACGACGCTAAGGCCTGTCACGCGCTGCAACGCGCCGGCGATGTCGCCTTCGCCTGTGCGGGCGATGTCAGCCGACGACAGCACGGAAACAACCTGTGGCGCATTCTTTTCAATGTTCGCGTTGCGTACGCCCCGGACAACGATTTCTTGTCCGCCGACCGAAATATCGGGACTTTCTTCTTGCGCAGTCGCTGGATCCTCGGCGGCAGAGTCAGCCTGTGCCGGGTCACCGGCTGCCTGTTCTTCTTCCTGCTGCGGCTCGGCGGGTGCTTCGGCCTGCCCGGCGTCTTGCGCAAAGGCGGCCTGTGGGGCAATCAACGCAGTCGAGAGAAGCAACAATGTTGCTGGAGCCAGGGGCTTGAGCATTTTTATGGTTTCCTTGGGTATAGGCTTGAAAGCGGAGCGCGATTGTGCACCGCGCTCCGTCCCTCATTTTTCTCGGCTCAGGTCGTCGGCAGCGAGGTGCAGGCGCTGCTGGTCGTGCCGAAGTTGGCAGTGGCGCTGTTGCACGTCCAGCCGGCATACCAGGTATCAGCAGCGTTCTGAACCGCACCGATGTAGGTCCTCGTTTCGAAGAACGCGTCGAGCGTATTCGCGTTGAACGCCGTTACACCGGTTTCGTTCGCACCGTTGATAAAGACGCTGCTGAAGCTGGTCGTGAACGTGGCGTTATTGTTGTTGGTGCCAGTGCCGAACACGGCCGCTACCTGATCATTGGTCACGCCATTTGCCCCGAGGAACGGCGTCGCGCTGCACTGAAGGGCTACCGAGCGGAAGATCGGTGCGCCAACCTCGTCAATTGCCGCATCCGCGGTCGCCGAAATCGTCTGCGGGCGGCTGATCCGCAAGCAGGAGGTGTTCGGCGCCGAAACGATACCATTCACCAGCGCATAGTCGGTGCCGCCACGAAGCAGGATAGCTGCCTGGTTGCCAGGCGTTGCGCGCTGGATGAAGGTGAAGTTCGAAATGCGAGTATTCTGGCGCGGCGTGTTGCCGTCAAGCGCATTGTCCGAATCGGCCTCGATGATCGAGTCGCCGGCTGCCGCGCGTTGCACCGCGATGACATATTGCAGGTTGGCCTTGATACCGACATCGGTGTCGATGCTGTCATCTTCCGCGCCGGTGAACACTAGGTAGCGCGCATTGACGCGACCGCCGAAGAATTCGGCACCATCATCCGAACTGTTGTGCGTCTGGATATTGTTCAAGACCGTTCCTGAACCAGTGCCGCCTGTGGTGAGGGCTTGCAATTCGCTGTTGCCCGAAAGCACAAAGCCTGAATAGCGGATCTGAACATAGCTCATCCGGCCGCTGTTATCAGCCGGGCTTGCCCCGCCATAAAGTGCCGGATCAACCGCGCCTTCAACTTGGCGTTCGCAAGCCGCGGTGCCCGGAGTCGCAGCAGGCGCGATACAATCGGTGATCGGTGCGCGGCCCGAAAGCACCACACCGCCCCATTGGCCGCTTGAGTCGTCGGTGTTAAGGCCGAGCACGTTATCGCGGCTGGTGAAGATGATCGGCTGGGTTGCTGTGCCGACGGCATTGATACGGTTGCCGCGATTGACGTGGAGCCACGAAACGCCCGTACCGCCGAACACAATCACGCCGGGATCGATGTTCAGTGTTACAACGTTGTTGGTCGAACTCGGTCCCTGATCGGTGCCAACGTCGACGCGACCGCCGAGGCGGTACAGCAGGCCGGTAACGCGCGGCAGAGTGATGGTGGCGTTTATCCGCGCTGGCAAGGTGCAGACGCGATAGGTTCCGGTCGGGCCGGTGATCGTGCCAGAGTCGGTCAGGCCCTGCGGATCGGCTATGGTCGGGCAACCGGTTGCCGGCTGTACCACGGCGGGCGGTGGCGGGGGCGGAGGAGGCGGTGGGGGCGGAGCCGGATTGTTGATGGTAATGTTACCGCCGGTGCCAGGCGATGCAATATCGTCTGCACCACAGGCGCTAAGCGTCGCCGCCGCAGCGGTCACATAAACAAGGCCACGCAGTCTTGGGTCTATCATTTTGTATCTCCGCAACAAATTCAGGTTGCCCAAGGCTGGGCATGACAGACATGTGCGGCGAATCATAAAAGGCCCCACCCGTCTTCGAGTGAGGCCTCTAGAGATGTCTTTTGACTCTGCGACGCAGCTATAGGGTCAGTTTAGAGACTCTATTATTACAAATTTGCGACTCGGACGAAGGGCTTTAGTCTTTATCTGACCGAAGTTGGCGAAGCGCCATCCGGGCTGCTGCACGCGAATTGATCTCCTTGCCATCGGAAAGCACCAGCGTCATCTCGTCCTTGCAATATAAGGCTGCCGTGAATGCATCTTCAGCCTTTACCTTGTCCCCAAGACGGGCATAGGCGCGACCAAGGTTCAGCAGCTTTGCCGGATCGTTCGCCTTGACGGAGCGATCCTGAACAAGTTGATCAAGCGCGCGACTATTATCATTCGCCATCAAGGCTTCATAGCCAAGCGAACCTCGCTGATAACCGATTTCATAATCCGGGCCCGCCATGGCGGGAGCCGAAATAGCCAAAAATGCTACAATTCCTACGATTCGCATTCCCCGTCTCCTACTGCGAAATCATGATTGTTTCAGTTTAATGACATATTTGAATTTTTCAAATTGAAATTGGAATTGTGACGATTTTTAAGATGAAACGACAAGACGAGCATAAAAATCGTCACATCACGGTTGTGAAGACGTCTTTTATTTGTCGCATAAATGATATGAAAAGATACAGGCTTAAACTCAGATGTTCAGCGAATAGCCTGCCGCGCGCACTGTCCTGATCAAGTCAGCTTTTCCACTCGTGTTTATCGCCGCACGCAATCGGCGGATATGAACATCGACCGTGCGGATCTCGATATCGCTATCGCGGCCCCAAACTCCATCGAGCAATTGCATGCGCGATAATACGCGGCCGGGACGTTCCATGAAATAGCGCAACAATCGGTACTCTGTAGGCCCTAGCTGCACATTGGTGCCATCGCGTGTGACGATATAGGCACTGGTGTCCATCGACAGTGACCCTGCCGTTAGTATCGCCCCTGAGACCGCAGGCCGACTACGGCGCAGGACTGCGCGGACCCGCATGATCATTTCGGCCGGCGAAAAGGGCTTGGTAATATAATCGTCAGCGCCCGTTTCCAAGCCACGCAACCGATCGTCCTCAGCACTCCGAGCCGTCAGCATGATGATCGGCAGCGACGCGAACTCATCCTTTCGCCTGATGCGACGGCACACCTCAATCCCCGACAGACTCTCGATCATCCAGTCTAGCAGGACCAGGTCAGGCCGCTCCTCTTCGATCAGCAGCAGCGTCTCTTCGCCGTCTTTGGTGACGATCGCATCGAAACCCGCCTGTGTAACGTGCCAATGCAGCAGCTCGGCAAGCGGTGGATCATCTTCAACGATTAGAATTTTGGCACGGTCGGACATTTGTGCAACCAGTATTTCAGAAAGACGACATTTTTGTTACAACCCATCTCTGAGACCTGTTGTTTTCAAATTCGCGCAATGTGAGGCCGACAGTCCTAAAGATGTTCAGTTCGCAACGGATCAAGCCCGCATTGAAGGCCTCTCACTCGGGCACGCGAAATAACAACTTCAAATGAATCTTTTCCACAGCTTTGCTTTCGCACCCAAATCCGATTCATAGCGCGATAGCCGAAATGAACGAATGTCAGCTTTCAAGGCATCACGTTTAATGAATGAACGGCTGCAATGTTGGCGTAAGAAGGCCTAGGTAGTGTGGACTCTTGGGATTTCCTTTTTGTGTGAATTCTGATTCAAGGTTGCTTTTGGGAGAGCAATCATGGGCGTTTTGGACCGTCTGATCCTTCGCGACGATCAATGGGACCGGATATCAGGCCATA
>JBOFLS010000260.1:0-3119 GCA_051657985.1 Sphingorhabdus sp.
GC
This sequence comes from Sphingorhabdus sp., assembly GCA_051657985.1. Taxonomy (GTDB): domain Bacteria; phylum Pseudomonadota; class Alphaproteobacteria; order Sphingomonadales; family Sphingomonadaceae; genus Sphingorhabdus_B. The sequence goes on from JBOFLS010000260.1 coordinate 3, forward strand.
AGAGTATAAACTGTGTCGCCCCTGCCTGTACTGTGCAAGGGCGACGGCCATATTTGCAAAGAATGCCGTTTCAGGCAGCAACCAAAAGTCGCTTGTCGCCCGCAATCCGGATCATCGCCTTTTGCAGTTTTTCGAAAGCCCGCACCTCGATCTGGCGTACGCGTTCGCGACTGACATTATATTCCTGGCTCAGTTCCTCAAGCGTCTTGGGTTCCTCGATCAAACGGCGTTCGGTCAGGATATGTTTTTCGCGGTCATTGAGGCTGCCCATTGCTTCGACAAGCAATTGGTGCCGCACATCGGTTTCCTGCGCTTCGGCAACGCGTTCGTCCTGCAAGGGCTCATGATCGACCAGCCAATCCTGCCACTGGCCATCGCCATCCTCACGCATTGATACGTTGAGCGACGTATCGCCGCCCATCGCCATGCGACGGTTCATTTCGGTCACTTCGCTCTCCGACACGCCGAGATCGGTTGCGATCTTCGACACATCTTCAGGCTTCAAATCGCCATCCTCGAACGCCTGCATGTTGTTCTTCATGCGGCGAAGGTTGAAAAAAAGCTTTTTCTGGGCGGCGGTAGTACCAATCTTCACCAAGCTCCAGCTGCGCAGGATGAATTCCTGCATCGAGGCCTTAATCCACCACATGGCATAGGTGGCCAGGCGAAAGCCACGGTCGGGATCGAATTTCTTCACACCCTGCATCAGGCCGATATTGCCTTCGGAAATTAGCTCCGAAACGGGCAGGCCATAGCCGCGATAACCCATTGCGATCTTGGCAACAAGGCGCAGGTGCGACGATACCAACTGTGCGGCCGCTTGTGGATCCTCATGCTCCTGATAGCGCTTCGCAAGCATATATTCCTGCTCGGGTGCAAGGATCGGGTATTTCTTTATATCCGCCAGATAGCGGTTAAGGCTGTCGTCCCCCCCAAGGGCAGGGATAGTTGCCGGAACATTCTTGGTCTCTGACATGTCTTCCTCTTTCTTGTTTCCGCCGGGCCTCATCAAGCACCCTTAGGTAAACATCTACAGTGAAACTCTATATTCTGAGCGACGTTAGCAATCGCTGAATATCATCAGGCAGCTTGCTCTCGAAACCCAGTTTTTCACCGGTAACCGGGTGAATAAACCCCAGTGACGCGGCATGCAAGGCTTGTCGATTGAAATACGACTGATTTGGTCCAAATTTAAACGACTTTCGTCGATTATTGTAAGTGGCATCGCCGATCAGAGGATGGCCAATATGCGCCATGTGAACTCTGACCTGATGTGTACGTCCGGTTTCAAGGCGGCATTCGATAAGGCTGGCGTCTCGTAATGGTTCAACCAAGCGATAATGCGTGATTGCGTGTTTACCCTTGCCAGTGGGTAAAACAGCCATTTTCTTACGGTCGGCTGTTGAACGACCGATTTGCGTGCTAACGGTACCGGCCGGTGGAACGGGATGCCCCACAGTGATAGCCAGATAGCGACGTTCGATATCGTGGTTTGCAAACAATCCGGCAAGTCCTTCATGCGCCTTATCGGTCTTGGCGACAACGAGCAGGCCCGATGTATCACGGTCGATCCGATGAACAATTCCCGGTCGTTGAACGCCGCCGATCCCCGAAAGTTTCCCTTGGGCATGATGAAGAAGCGCGTTTACCAATGTGCCATCGGCATGCCCCGCAGCGGGGTGGACAACCAAGCCTGCCGGCTTATCAACGACGATAAGATATTCGTCCTCAAAAACAATGTCTAAAGCAATGTTCTGTGGCTGCGCATTATCCGGTCGGGGCGCGGGAACGATCAAGAGAAATGGTTGCCCGGCGCATTTTTTTGACGAGGCATCTGTTACAACAACACCACCAACCGACAGAGCCTGATCTTCGATCAAAGCCTGAATACGCGCACGTGAAAGCGCCGGTACAGCTTCGGTAAGCGCACGGTCGAGACGACCGGAACCTATTATACCCTGATATTCGATCGCGTCCCCCATATCCGAGATGTGGGAATTGCAGGTCGCCAGTCAAGACAGGCATAGCATCAAAATATTTTTGTTCCCTATAGAACATAGCCGATATTATGCGGTTCGTTCCTGACGAGGCTTGAAACTGCTTGTTTCTACGTCCATTGCAACGGCTCTAGGATATTATAGGGAATCTAGCTTCATCATGGCTGATAGCGATATTGATCTTGCCGCACTGCTTTGCTCACGCCTATGCCATGATCTTCTCAGTCCGGTTGGAGCGATGAACAACGGTCTGGAACTGCTTGCCGACGAGCATGATCCCGAAATGCGAAAGCGCTGTATGGATCTGCTCGCCGAAAGTGCGAAAGCCGCAGCCGACAAGCTGAAATTTTTTCGCCTAGCCTTTGGTGCGGCGGGCGGTTTTGGCAGCGAAGTCGATCCTGCCGAGGCATTGGCCGTTATTGAACCCTTGGTAACCGGAGATGGACGCACGACACTGCTATGGGCGGTTCCCTCCATCTTGATGCCCAAAAAGGCGATCAAGATATTATTGAATCTTGTTTTGGTTGCAAAAGATGCTTTGGTACGGGGTGGGGAACTGCATGTGGGCTCGGAAAGCCGCGATGGTGCGCAAGAGATCGTAATCCGTGCCGTCGGCCCCAAAATCATCATGGATAGTGCGGTTAGAGATACCCTGACAGGCGAAATGAAGGAGGATCAAGTCGACTCCCGTACTGCTGCTGCATGGATGGTACGCAGCTTATGCGCAAGCAATGGAGGACTGGTACAAATAGCAGCGCCCGATGAAGGTCAACTCATCATCGGTGCTGTCGTACGCTGAACATTTTTTGCAGGGGGGCGTAAAGGCCTTTTTAACCAAGTTTATCGCATAGCGTAGCCTTGAATTTTATGAGGCCGCAAAAAATGGACGAACTGCGCGAAGATTTTATCGCAGAAACCCGGGAAACGCTTGAAGTTCTCGCTGGACAGCTTGTTCAGTGGGAGAAAACGCCCGACGATCGTAGCCTCATCGATAGTGCGTTCCGTTTCGTGCACACGGTAAAAGGCAGCTGCGGCTTTCTCGATCTGCCAAGGCTTTTACGCTTAAGCCACGCTGCGGAAGAGGTTTTAAGCTACGCTCGTGATGGCCAGATTGCCAGCA
>JBOFLS010000261.1:0-5027 GCA_051657985.1 Sphingorhabdus sp.
CTTCAACTGCAATGTTGGCCTGTGCAACGCACGCACCAAGTTCCTTATAATCCAGGTTATCTTCCGAGCCCACCGCCGCCACCGCCGCCGTCCCCCGAGATGATGTACGATATGGCCAATGCGGAAAGCATTGTTGTAACTGCGCAAAGACGAACCGCCAAAATGGCGATGGCCGCCCCGGTTGCCGTCGTTGTCGCCGAGCAGGAAGATCTCGGCGATCTGAAACTTTATCGCATCCCCGAGCCTGTCACCGTCAACGCCAAGGGCCAGAAACAGGTGGCGATGATCGTAAGGCCCGGGGCCGCATTCGATCGAATCTACATAACAACGGTGGCTAATGATTATGATGGAGAGAGCGAAAGCATGCCCATGACCATCCTTTTTCGCGGCGAGAACGCCAAGGAAAAGGGCCTGGGTCTGCCGATGCCCTCGGGTCAGGTCATGGTGTTCGAAAACAGCAGCTATGGCCCGTTGCTTGCCGGCCAATCGACGCTGAAAGATCGCGCCATCGGCGATGAGATTGAAATGACGATCGGGCAAGCGTTCGACGTTCGCTACCGCGTGACGAAGCTTTCGGAGACCCGCCGGACACAGCGCTTCAAGGTGGAAATCACCAATGCGCGCGGCGAAGCCGTGAATGCCGAGATCGGAATACCATTCGAACTGCGCGGCAAGGTGAAGGGCGTGAGCAAGGTCGACGGTGTGCCGACCTGGAAAGGTGCAGTGCCAGCCAATGGCGAAACTGCTTTTGAATATGAGGTGAAGCTGGGACGATAGTGGTAGATATTTCTCCGTTGCGTAACTGCAAAGATCCTAGATTGTGTTGAAATTCGACAAGCAACATTACTAAAAAAACAGATTTCGTCATTCCGGCGAAGGCCGGAATCCATCACCCGAGATTGAATTTTACACAGCATAGCAGTTTAAAAAAGAAAGCTTAGGTGATGGATTCCGGCCTTCGCCGGAATGACGAAATTACTGTAATCAATTATATTGGATTTCGAATCTCAACAATTACTAAACACTGCACTGTTTACAGGGAACGTAGCCCCGACCTTAAAACCCCTTACCCCTCCGGCAGTGCCCTCGGTTGATGGTTCTCATCCAGCGCAACGAATGTGAACAATCCCTCGGTGACCTTAACCTCCTGCTGCCCGCGCGCGCGGGTTGCGATGACTTCGATACGGATGCCCATCGACGTCCGCCCTCGTCGTTCCAGTGAGGCGTAAACCGAAATAATGTCACGCAACAGGATCGGTGCGATGAATTCCATCTTCTCAATGGCAACCGTGGCGCAGGCCCCTTGCGATATTCTTCCAGCAACAATCCCGCCGGCCTGATCCATAACCCCCAACACCCAACCGCCGAAGATATGGCCATTGGCGTTGATATCGGCAGGGCCGGGAACCATGCGCAGCGTCGGATCGCCCCTTTTGGGCAGGTTGCGAATTTCGCTCGTCATCGGTTATCGTCTCCCAGATCTTGGAATGGGTCATCAATCGCCTCGTCATGCCCTGTGCCGCTGGACAAAAACACCAGCCCCATCAATGCTGCAGTTAGCATCATTGCCCCGATGATAGCGCCAGCGGTTGCGATGAAAAAATGAATGGAGACAAAACCGTTCGTCCAATAAAAGGCGCCCAACGCAATCGCGGTCACCGTCAGGGTTACCAGCAACATCCAGCGCATCAACCTTTTATAGCGCGCCCAGGCGAAACGCGAATAATCCGGATCTTCAAGGGGGGAGCGTCGAGTCATATTATCCTTTCGGGGCGTCTATGCTATGTAGAATGCACGAGCAAGACGAATGGGAGCATGGCGATGACGATTGCAATCATCCTGCAGGGCCGGGACGGCACGGTTTTCGCCGCTTCCCCGGACGAAAGCGTGGGCGTAGCAGCGGCGCGACTCGCGGAGAACCGGATCGGCGCATTGCCGATCATCGAACAGGGCAACGTCATCGGGATCTTTTCCGAACGCGATGTGATCTATGGGCTGGCAAGCCATGGTGCCGCAATGCTTGATCGGCGTGTCGGCGATGTGATGACCAGTCCGGCGATCACCGTGACCCCCAACACCCCTGTCCTGTCGGCTTTGTCGCTGATGACACGGCGGCGCATCCGCCATTTGCCGGTGGTCGATGGCGATCATGTGATCGGTTTCGTCTCGATCGGCGATCTCGTAAAATACCGTATCGAAAAGATCGAGGCGGAAGCGAACGCGATGCGCGACTATATCCAGATGGCCTGACGAACACCGGGAGAAAATCGGTATGAGCAAGATCACTTTCTACACCAATCCGATGTCGCGCGGGCAAATCGCACGCTGGGCGCTGCATGAGGCCGGGGCCGACTATGATCAGGTGCTGCTCGACTATGGCACCAGCATGAAGGCACCGGAATTCCTTGCGATCAATCCAATGGGAAAGGTTCCCACGATCGTTCACGATGGCAAGGTTGTTACCGAATCCGCGGCGATCTGCGCCTATCTGGCCGAAGCCTTCCCGGATGCCGATCTGATGCCGACTGCCAACGAACGCGCGGACTATTATCGCTGGATGTTCTTTGCGGCAGGACCGGTCGAGGCAGCAATAACCAACCGGAATTTCAAATGGGAAACCGAAGGCCAGCAGCAGATGATGGCGGGCTATGGCAGTTACGATCAGACGGTTTCGGCGCTCGAAAGCGCATTGGAAGGTCGCGATTACATCTGCGGATCGCGCTTCACCGGTGCCGATATCTATGTCGGTGCATCGGTCATATGGGGTACGCAATTCAAGACGTTGCCCGAACGCCCGGCATTTCTCGATTATGCCGAAAGGCTGACTGAACGCCCGGCCTATCGGGCCGCCAAAGCGATCGACGACGAACTGATTGCCGATATGCAGGCCAAAGCCTGAAGTTTCTTATACCTTTTATATTCTTGGGGGCAGCACCGTTCCTGTTGTAACCGGCGTGGGTGCAGGCGTTGCCGGACCGATGACAGGTGCCGCGGTCAAGGGAGCCGGCGCGGGCGGTGGGCCGTATCTCGCGTTCCAGTTTGCCAGATCGACCTGATACTGGGCATAGGCATTATAGAAATTAATGAAAGTCGCATCGACATCGCTTAGCGCGCCGAAACTATATTCGGGCAGCGCCACCGATTGCAGCGCGATGATTTCGCGCGATTTGATCAGAGACTTGTCGCAAAATTCGGCCCGGACAGGGGGCAAAGCGAAATAATTGTACAAATCGGTGGTCTTGGTGTCGCGTACACGAAGACCGTTCTGCCCTGGAAAGCGCTTGACATATTCGGCATCGACCGCCTTGTTCGCCTTGGCCAGCCGGGCTTTGTGAACCTGCAGATATTTGTTATAATTCTGCGCGATTTCTCCCCAAATCAGACCCTGGCAATTCAATGCCGCAACGTTGAGGGCAGATCGCAAGTGCCAGATATTCTCTTCCTGCGTCAGCCCGCGATTGGGCGTTACGCGTACGCCATCAATGCCAAAGGGCGGAACAACCATCGTTACGGCGGCCCCGCCGGGGGGCAATGGTTTGGGAGGGATAACGACCGGCGGCGGCGGCAGTGTCGGAACCGGGGTTACCACAATCTTCTTGGGCGCAGGCGCACAGGCGCTGACTGCTGCCACAAGGCCAATCACTAAAAGGCCCTTAATCGACTTGAACATGACTCACCTAACTCCCGCGATCCCGTATACCGGTTTTGCCCTGTCAACACGATTAACGCAGAGAAATAAAGGGGGCATCGTCGACCCGCACAAAGAAAAAGGCCCAGCGGTTTCCCGCCGGGCCTTTTCAAATCCTGACTGCTTGCGCTTATTCCCGATTGCCAAGGAAGCTCAGCAGGAACTGGAACATGTTCACAAAATCCAGATACAAGCTAAGGGCCCCCATGATCGCAAGCTTACCAAGCGATTCGTGACCACGGAAATGCAGATACTCGCTCTTGATACGCTGCGTATCATAAGCCGTAAGCCCCGCAAAGATCAGCACACCAAGGAAGCTGACCACCATTTGCAAGGTGCTCGACCCCAGGAATATGTTGACGATCGACGCAATGATAAGGCCGATCACACCCATGATCAGGAAGGTGCCAAAGCCGCTTAAATCCTTCTTGGTGGTATAGCCGAAAAGGCTAAGGCCCAGGAAGGCGGCTGCCGTCACGAAGAAAGTCGTTGCGATCGATTCGCCTGAAAAAACCAGGAAGATCGTCGACATCGACAGACCCATAACCCCGGCAAAGGCCCAGAACATCGCCTGCAAAGCGCCGGTTGACAGTTTATTGATGCCAAAGCTCATCACCATTACAAAGGCAAGCGGCGCAAGGATAATCAGCCAGCGCAGCGGCGTCGCCATCACCTGGGCTGCCATGCCACTGTTGGCGAACAGCATGGCGACGATGCCTGTCAGCAGCACGCCTGACGCCATATAGTTGTAAACCTTGAGCATATGGGCGCGCAGCCCGGCGTCAACCGCAGCACCTGCAATCGGCTTGCCATCAATGGTAACGCCCGGCTGGGTTTGCGTTACCCGCGGATCAGACCATTCAGCCATTTTAAAAATCTCCTCAAAATTCACGGCCCGATAGCCGCTTGAATCGCAATATTGGATGAAATCGATCCAGTTTCAAGCGAAACCGGCATCGGACCTAAACGAATTTTACGGGTTTTCTCCTGTAGAATGCCGATAATTCTTCGCATCGGTTACATATTCGGCATGCCCGTAGTCCGCCAGCTGCCGCCGCAACCGGGCGACCAGATGCATATCGGCCAGTTCGCCGATCACTGGCAACCGTGAGGCAAAGCCATAGCCGACCATGTTGCCAACGATCGCCGCCATGGTCGCAGCATGAAGCGCCCTGTCGGGCGCATCGACCGGTACGCCCACCGATTTTGCAATATCGGCATCGCCTTTCAGGAAGGTATCGACGAAAAACACCCGCGAAAAGGAACGTTCGAGTTTGCGGAACAGGCGTCCGGGCAGCGACCTATCCTTGCTCAGTTCGGCCTCCATCGTCGCGCGAAC
>JBOFLS010000262.1:0-10936 GCA_051657985.1 Sphingorhabdus sp.
GCGGTTATGGCGGTAGGCGGATTAGCGAAGATTTGCGGGCCAAAGGCATAGCCGAAGACGATGCGGGCGATGCCAAAGCCGAAAGCGAAGCGCAGAAATGGCAATCCGCCGACCGTTTTGCTCAAAGAAAACGCATTGGCCCTTATGCAACCGAAGTGGCATCTGACGATCTGAAACGCAAGCAACTTGCCGCTTTTTTGCGCGCCGGGCATGAATTTGAGATCGCAAGAATGTTTATAAATTGTGCATCTGATAACGATATAGACACTGTTTAATACTGGATCATGGTTAACCACATTTTAGTGGTTTTCAATCAATTGCGCCCTATGGTTTTTACCATGGGGCAATTATGAATTTTCTATTAGCCGACCTTAACGGTTTCGTTTTGGCAACGATTGCCGCTGGATTACTCATTGTTGCGCCTAGTTTCGGCGTTACGCAATTGATATGGCGATATGTAAAAACTAGTGACCGACTAGGCCTCCCCGGTGGCTTCGAGATGCTTCTGGGCATTACGATCTTTCCAATATTAGACGCGCTGATTGCAAAATCCATCGGGCTCGAAGCTGTAATTGTTTATCGCCTTTTGCTTGGCTGCATCGGGTTTCATTCGATGTTTACAGCGATTAAAAAACTCGATCGCGTAGTTAAAATAGCGGTTGTCACATGGTGGTGCCTCTCAGCATGGGCATATATTGACATTGATTATACCGAACGACTCAATCAAAGCTTGATTATCATTGACTTAGTTAAACACGCCGCAGTGATCCAGTCGATTGCAGAATATGGCCTTCCGCTGCGCGATACCTTTTTTCTGCGTCCTGAAGCTTCTGGATATTATTATTATTACTATGTGGCTGGCGCAGCGCTTGATGTGATTGGTGGACCTTTAATCGAAAGTCGAATGGCTTTCGCTGCAATGGCGTTCTCAACGGGTTTATGCTTTCCGATATTGTTATGGTCCATTGCTAGTCAAGCTGGATGGATCAAGTTCGGCGAAGAAAAACGCATTGCCGTGATTTATGTCGGCTTGGCTTTTGTGAGTGGACTCGACCTTTTGGGAGCACTTGGCATTTATATAAAGATTGGCAGGATCGACGGCCAGCTCGATTGGTGGCAGGACGAAGTTACCTTTGCAATTTCGTCTTCGCTTTGGGTTCCGCATCACCTTCAAGCAATAATGGTAAGCTTTGTCTGTGCAATAATGCTTTGTCTGGCGGCAGAAGCGAAAGGAAGGTCAAAGGCAATATTATTAGGCTTTGTCGGAATGGGATTTGCTTCTGTTTTCGGTTTGTCGACATGGGTTGCGCTGGGTGCAGGCGTCGTATTTCTGTCATGGTGTTTGATAAATTTGGCAAAGCCTTGCGGGCCACTTTTAACTAATTTAGCGATTGCTGGAACAATCGCAATTTTGATGTCCATCCCACAATTTATCGAATTATTTTCAGGACGCGATTTAAGCCAAAAGCCGTTAGCTTTCTGGATCAAGCCCGTAGATGAAATTGATAATTTGCTTACCATTGCTTTCGCAATTCCGGTGGCAGCGGCGCTTGATATCTTAGATCTCGGTTTTTTCTTTTTTGGAACGCTAGCGTTCTTGCATTTCAAACCAATCACCAGTTGGTTTAACGCGCCATTGGCACGCTTTCTCTTGATAAGTTGCGTGGTGGGGCTGATCTTAAACGCAACGGTTAAATCAACGATCATTAATAATGATTTTGGATGGCGTGTGATCTGGTTTGCGCAGATGCCCATGATGGTCTGGTCGGGTCATGCGCTGCTTAAAGGGTTAAGTCGCTGGCCGCTCCCAACGGTCGCTCGCACAGCCCTTGTTTTGGGTACTGCCGCAACACTATGGTCAGCTATCGGTCTTCGACTAATACGCCCGCCATATTTTGATACCACATGGAACTACGTCAATAAGCAGCCGGAACTATCATACGAACGCCGCTTAGCTTATGAATGGGCAAATACTAATTTGCCGTCCCAAGCAGTATTGCAGCACAATGCAACACAGCGTTTCCGGATGTTTGATTTCGGTCTTTATAGCCATCAACGCATAGGCATTGCCGATGAACAAGCAAATTTATTCGGTGCAAGCAAACCAGAGCTTGAGCAGCGGCTAAAACAAATCGACCGAATTTATTCTGGAATTGTATCTACAGAAGTTTTGCGTGAGACTGCACAGGCAATGTTAATCGATTATCTAATGATTGACGTAAATGACAATTTATGGACTCAATTAAATATAAATAACTCCAAAATTCCGTGCACTTTCAGGTCAAAATATGTATGCATAGCTTCCGTCAAGGAAATAAAATGAGTATTTTAATCCGTCTCTCAAAAATTATCTTTTTCTATCTATTGTCAACTATATTAGGCTTTGCGATATACATTTTTATTATAAAATCTCCAATATTATCAGAAATGTCAATTTTATTTTATCGAGGAGTATTTATTGCAATATTATCGATAATAATTCTTAGTTCTATTATTTCAATATTTTCTCGTAAATTTGTTTTCATTGATCTATCAATTGGTATTGGAGCTATAGCATTGTCGTTTAGTTTTAATATCTGTTTTCTTGTTTTAATGCCAGTCACAATCGATAGATCGGTAACAATGTTTCTATTGTCGCGAATGGAGGCTGCCGAACGTCCTCTGACCGAGCAACAGTTACAGCAGATTTTTGAGGATGAATATTTAGGTAATATGCGTCAGATCAATCGCCGCATAAAAGAGCAGTCGATAACAGGTAATGTCCGGATTACAAAAGACGGTGTTGTTCTTACAGAAGGCGGAAAACTTCTTCTTAAAGGATCACGTAAGATCGGTAGATGGTTCGAAACAGACAAACGTTTCGTTAACTGGGATCAACCGTAAATGTTTAAGAAAAATGCATAGAGCATTGCCGATGTCTGGCATGGTATTCATACTTCTCGACTTCAAATTCTAAAATTTCGCAGGCTTTAATTCCGCGGCGCAACCCGTCGATAACTTAACGCTTCCGCAACATGAATCCGCCCCACCGCCTCGCATCCGGCAAGATCGGCAATCGTTCGTGCTACGCGCAATATCCGCGTATAGCCGCGTGCTGATAGCCGCATGGCCTCACTGGCTTGCGCCAATAGTCGCTGTCCGGGTTCGTCGGGTGTAGCGTGCGTATCGAGCCGATCACCGTCCAGTTCGGCATTGCTGCGCAATTTCGTCCCCGAAAGCCGCTTGGTTTGCACTTCCCGTGCCGCAAGAACACGCGCGGCAACCTCTGCGGAACCCTCAGCGGGCGGGGGTAGGACGAGGTCGGCAGCACTGACAGCTTCGACTTCCACATGCAGGTCGATCCGGTCGAGCAGCGGTCCCGACACTTTCGATTGGTAATCCGCCGCACAGCGGGGAGCGCGGCTGCAAGCCAGGGCGGCATCGCTTAGATGGCCGCAGCGGCACGGGTTCATCGCCGCGATCAGTTGTACCCGTGCCGGAAAGGTCACATGGCTGTTGGCGCGCGCCACGCTGACTTCGCCGGTTTCAAGGGGTTGACGCAAACTATCCAAAACGGCGCGCTGGAATTCAGGCAATTCATCAAGGAACAATACCCCCAGATGAGCCAGACTGACTTCGCCCGGCCGTACCTTCAACCCGCCGCCAACCAGGGCGGGCATCGATGCGCTGTGATGCGGATTGCGAAATGGTCGGTTTCTGGAGATCCTGCCGCCTTCCAATGCGCCTGCGACCGAGGCGATCATCGATACTTCAAGCGCCTCTGCCGGAGTCAATTCAGGCAATATACCCGGCAGACAGGATGCCAACAGTGATTTACCAGCCCCCGGTGGCCCGAGCATCAGCAGATTATGCCCGCCCGCTGCGGCAATCTCCAGCGCGCGCTTTGCGGTTTCCTGGCCTTTTACCTGTCTCAAGTCCGGGCCCTTGATAGGCACATCAACGATCCCCGGCTCGGGCGGCCGCAATAGCCCCTGCCCCTTGAGATGATTAAGCAACGACAGCAGATCGGGTGCGGCAACCACCTCTATCTGGCCGGCCCAGGCGGCCTCGGCCCCCTGCATTGCCGGACAGATTAGCCCCATCTGCCGCCCGGAGGCGTGAAGGGCGGCAAGCAACACGCCGGGGGACGCGGCAACGCGGCCATCGAGACCCAACTCGCCGACAACCACATAGTGCGCCAATGTTTCGGCATCGACCAACCCCATTGCCGACAGCAAGGCAAGCGCGATCGGCAAGTCGTAATGCGATCCTTCCTTGGGAAGATCGGCAGGCGACAGGTTGATCGTGATCCGCTTGGGCGGCAACGACAGGCCAAGTGCGGAAATTGCCGCGCGCACCCGTTCGCGGCTCTCGGCGACCGCCTTGTCGGGCAAACCCACTACGGTAAAGGCGACCATGCCGGGGGCTATCTGGCATTGCACCTCGACGGCGCGGGCCTCCAGCCCAAGATAGGCGACGGTTGAAACTGTTGCGACCACGGCCAGGCATTCCCCAAAGCAGGCAAGAACTTGCGCCTTTTTGGCCACCACGCGCCTGCACCGGTTAGCAGGAAAAATACAGGCGTCAAATCGTACCTAAATTTCTTTTAACCTTTGGCGGCGATGATTTCGCAATCTTCATGCGTGCAAGGGCATGCAATGCTTAAAGACAAGCAACATTATCCGTTCGGCTTTGCAGGGATGATCGCACTCATCCTGATTGCAGTGCCAAGCCATGCCGCGACGCTTGAAACGGCGGCTGATATCTATGCAATCGAGGAGGTTGTCGCCGACGAGGAACCAGGCACGACCGAACGCTATGTCGCGGCCGTATCGAGCGACCTCGGCCCCAGTCGTAAGCCACTTGCCAGTTTCGGTCCGTTCCATATGGTCGCGCATGACCGCGCCGAATTGATCGGCAGCATCGAAAGCGAAACCCCCGCACAATTCGCTGCGCTGTTACGCGCCTTCCCGGCTCTCAGGCAGATCGATATGGTGGAATGCCCTGGCACTGGCGACGATGAAGCGAACCTGAGGCTAGCGCGTATGGTCCGCGGTCATGGCGTTACCACCTATGTGCCCGAAGGTGGCTCGGTCCGTTCGGGCGGGGTCGAACTGTTTCTGGCAGGAGCCAAACGTGCGGCTGCGCCAAGCGCTGAATTTGCCGTACATAGCTGGCGCGACGAGGACGGGCTGGAAGCCGATGATTTCGGCGCCAGCGATCCGGTGCATCAGGAATATCTCGCCTATTACCGCGAAATGGGAATGAGCGATGCAAACGCTCGCGCATTCTATGCAATGACAAACAGCGCGCCGCATGACGACGCGCTGTATTTAGGCCCCAAAGATATCGCAGCCTATTTGCCGCTGAACTGAATTAGATCAGCTGCGACCGCATCCGTTTTGCCCGCGCGCCGGGGCTGGGATGGGTTGAAAGGAACTGCAGTGGGTTTTTCTTGTCGCCGTCCATCGCCGCCAGTTTTTCCAGCGCGGTTGCGGCCGCCAGCGGTTGATAGCCCTTGGTCTTCATGAAATTCATTGCATAGTCGTCAGCTTCATTTTCATTTTTCTGGCTGTGCTGCGCGACGACGACCTTCTTGAACAGGTCGCCCAGTTCGCTCGATGCAATCCGCCCGACTGTACCGCCAGCCGACCCGACACCTTTCTGTAGCGCGCTGGCCCGCAACGCGGTCTGCATGCGCTTCTTGCTGTGCCCGGCTTTCACATGGCCGATCTCATGGCCGATAACATAACGGATCTCATCGTCGGTAAACTGGTCCATCAGCCCGGCAAAAACGCGGATCGTGCCATTGCCCATCGCAAAGGCGTTCACATCCTTTACCAAATAGGCCTTGATATCGAGGTTGAGCCCATCATGGCTGTTGAGGCCTTTCGATAGCGCTGCAAGCCGTTTTCCATAAGGGGTTTTCGGCCCGGCAATCGGATTCTGCCCATCGGTTTCAACCGCGACCTGATCGAAATATTGTTTGAGTTCGGAATCGCTGATCGACTCTGCCTCCACCACATCCTTACCGGCACCGAGTGCCTTGCGGATATTGAACTGTGCCCAGCCAGGGGCCGCAACGCTGATTCCGCCAGCCAGCATAGAAAGGCGCACGATTTCACGCCGCGATAGGGTAATCATTTCATCGCTCATCAATTTCCCTCCAGATAGCAGATCGTCGCGAAAATCGCGCCGTCTGCCTTTCGTTATATCCGCTTACGGCAAAAATCCATGACAAATATATGGGCCAGAATAAAAGCCTATTGTTTACATACCGACCAGTTGGTATGTTTTGCTTATGTCGAGTCGTAAGTCTTCTGTTCCGCGTGCGAATGCCCGATCAAAACTGATCGATGCCGCGCATCTGCTTGTCAGAAAAAAGGGCTATTCGGCTACGACAGTCGATGAGATCTGCGCAGAAGCAGGCGTCACCAAAGGCGCCTTCTTTCATCATTTCGCATCGAAGGAAGCGCTTGCCGCCGCCGCTGCCGAGCAATGGACTGCGCGTGCGGAGGAACTGATCTTCACCCTGCCCCCTTGGACGCGGATCGAAGATCCGCTCGAACGCTTGCTGGCGCATATCGATTTCCGCGCCGCGATGATGGACGGCCCGGCGGAAGGCTTTACCTGTTATGTCGGCACGATGGTGCAGGAAAGTTTCGCCAGCAGCGAAACCCTTCGTACCGCAAGTGACGCAAGCATCACCGCCTATAGCGAACGGCTGGCCGATGATATCGAGGCAGCGATCGCCGTTCATGGCATAAAGGATGAAATTACCGCGCTCAGCCTTGCCTACCATGTGCAGGCGGTGCTGCAGGGTGCCTTCATCCTCGCCAAGGCAAAGGCCGACCCCGCCATCGCGCGTGAAAGTGCCGCACATTTGAAACGCTATGTCGCCATGCTTTTCGATAATGGAGATACGGAATGACGTCAGCCATCGACAATAGTCGCGAACTTTCAGTCACGCGCTACATCGCTGCCCCGCCTGACAAGGTTTGGCAGGTGATGACCGAGCGCCAGACCGAGTGGTGGTGCCCGCTACCCTGGCGCGCCGAAATCGTCGAGCAGGACTGGCGAGCCGGTGGGCGGACAGCCATGATATTCAAAGGTCCCGAGGGCGAAGAAATGCCGCAGGAAGGTTTCTTCCTTGAAGTGACCCCCGGCCGCCGCTTCGTTTCCACCGACTGCGCCGTGCGCGACGCCGATGGCGAGTGGCGGACAGCCGATTCGTTCATGATCGGAATCTGGGAAATCGCGGCCGAGGGTGATGGCACCCGTTATACCGGCATCGCGCGCCACTGGAGCGAGGAAAAATACAAGCAGCATATTGAAATGGGTTTCGAGGCCGGATGGGGTGCCGCGGCCGACCAGCTGGTCGCGCTGTGCGAGGGAGATAGCTGATGTCGTTTCAGACCTATATCGACAATATCCAGTCCAAAACAGGGAAAAGCCCGGAAGATTTCAAGGCGCTCGCAAAGGACAAGGGCTTTGCATCCAGTGGGGCGCTGACCCCAGGCACCAAAGCCGGGGACATCATCGCCTGGCTGAAGCAGGATTTCGATCTTGGCCATGGCTACGCAATGGCGATCGTCGCACTGCTTAAAGGCAAAACAAGCTGAAAAGGAAATTCGAGATGACCAAGATGATCTTCATTAACCTGCCCGTCATCGACCTTGAAAAGTCAAAGGCGTTCTATGAGGCAGTCGGCGCGCCCAACAATCCGCAGTTCACAGACGAGACCGCTGCCTGCATGGTGTTTTCAGATACGATCCATGTCATGCTGCTGACCCACAAAAAATGGCGTCAGTTCACATCGAAAGACATCCCGGACGCACATAAGGCAGCGCAAGTTCTGCTGTGCCTTTCATCAGACAGTAAGGAAGATGTGAGCACGCTGGTCGATGCTGCAGTCACCGCGGGTGGGAAAGCCGACCCGACCCCGACCCAAGATTTCGGTTTCATGTTCGGTCGCAGTTTCGAAGACCTCGACGGCCACATCTGGGAAGTGATGTGGATGGATATGTCCGCCATGCCCGCCGACATGGCTGAGGCGGGCTGACGCACGGCACACAATTATGGAGGAGAGGAATAATGCTAGACAATCCTGGTTCCGCACCTACCGGCGGCCTAACCCCGCACATCCAGATCGGCGACAACAGGGCTTCCGAGGCGATTGATTTCTATGTCGCGGCATTCGGTGCGACCGAAGTTCGGCGCATGGTCGCGGAGGATGGTAAGCGCCTGATGCACGCGCATCTGCACGTCAACGGTGCCTCGCTGATGTTGCATGACGAGTTCCCCGAATATGTAAGCCCCGAAGAGGCGGATGTGGCAGGCGGCAGCGGACTGACACTTCATCTTCAGGTTGACAATGCCGATACCTGGTTCGCCCGCGCTGTGGCGGCAGGCGCAACGGCTACAATGCCCCCCGAGGATATGTTCTGGGGCGATCGTTACGGCCAGCTTAAAGACCCCTTCGGCTATCGCTGGTCGGTTGCGCATACGCTTGCCGGGGAGACGTAAGATGCCCGTCGATCCAAATGCCGCAATCGAAGTCACAGGCTATGAATGGGTGCCGCCGTTCGCGGTCGGTTTCGTCAAGGATATGCGCGTACGCTGGGCGCTCGAGGAAATCGGTCTCCCCTATCGCGAGCGTCTGTTCGGTGGCGCAGGCGGCGAAAAGGCATCCGATCACCTTGCCGATCAGCCATTCGGGCAAGTTCCGGTCTACAAGGAAGACGGCCTGACTCTGTTCGAATCAGGCGCGATCCTTATCCATATCGGGGAGAAGGACGAACGGCTGTTGCCGCAAGATCGGTCCGGTCGCGCAAGCGCGATCGGCTGGATGATCGCTGCTCTCAACAGCATTGAACCCTTTGCACAGACTTTGTTTCTGATAGGCCATATTGCCGACGGCAAAAATTGGCAGAACGAAGCAAAGGACGCAGCACGCCCCTTTGCCGAGATGCGGCTGACCCAGCTTTCAAATGCGCTCGGCGAGCGTGAATGGCTTGAAGATCGTTTCACCATTGGTGATTTGATGATGGTCGACGTGCTTCGCGCCGTGCCGGAAGATGATCTGGTCGCGGCCCATCCGAACCTTGCAGCTTATGTCGGACGCGGCACGTCACGACCAGCGTTTAAGGCGGCAATGGCAGCACAACTTGCCGCATTTCAAAGACATGCACCGGTCGAAGTTTGAACGAAATTTTGGGGGCCAAACAGTAAGGAGCAAGAAAATGACCTATATCGACGGTTTCGTGATTGCCTGCCCGGAGGCGAACAAGGATAAATTCATTGAGCACGCCCAGACGGCAGATGTCATGTTCATGGAAATGGGCGCGCTTCGTATATTCGAATGCTAGGGCGACGATGTGCCCGATGGCAAGGTCACCGATTTCCGCATGGCGGTGAAGGCCGAAGAGGGCGAGGCGGTGCTGTTCAGCTGGATCGAATGGCCCGACAAGGAAACCCGCGACAAGGCTTATGCGAAGATGATGGACCCCGAAAACTCCGATCCGCGTATCGATCCGGAGAAAAATCCAATGCCCTTTGATGGTAAGCGGATGATCTGGGGTGGTTTCAATCCTGTCGTGAAGCTGGAGAAGTGACATGACCAACAAACATGGCGATTTCATCTGGTATGAACTGTTGACAAGCAACGCGGATGCAGCGGGCGATTTTTATGGAAAACTCATCGGCTGGACCTCCATCAAGTCGGATCAGCCCGGGATGGACTACCGCTTTTTCTCTTCGGGCGACGGCAGCAACGATGATGACGGCGTCGGCGGCTATATGGCGATCACGCCGGAAATGGCCGACGGCGGCGCACGCCCCTCTTGGGTTGGCTATCTTAACGTCGATGATGTCGATTCATCGATTGCTAGCATAACCAGCGCTGGCGGAAACGTGCTGATGCCTGCAATGGACCTCGAGGGCGTGGGCCGCATGGCCATGGTGGCCGATCCGCAGGGCGCTCCCTTTTACATCATGCGGCCTACACCGCCTGCCCATAATCCAGACGGTTACAGCAAGGCCTTTGCCGCTACCGAACCCAAGGTCGGCCATTGTGCGTGGAACGAGCTGTCCACGGACGATCCCGAAGCGGCCAAGACCTTTTACGGTGCGCAGTTCGGCTGGACCAAGGACGGCGAAATGGACATGGGGCCAATGGGCAAGTATGAATTTTTGAAGGCCAGTGACGATCGCTTCACCTTGGGCGCGGTGATGCCGAAAATGCCTGAAATGCCGGTATCGATGTGGTCTTTCTATTTCCGCGTGCCCGATATCGACAAGGCTGCCGAGACAGTAAAAGCTAATGGCGGCTCGATCCTGCAGGAGCCGATCGAAATTCCTGGCGGCGAATTCAGCCTGGTTGCCATGGATCCGCAAAGTGCAGTCTTTGGCTTGGTGGGGCCGCGAACATGACCACCAACACCATCTGTCTTTGGTATGACAAGGATGCCGAAGCCGCCGCCCATTTCTATGCCGCAACCTTCCCCAACAGCAAGGTGACGGCTGTACACCGCGCGCCTGCCGATTATCCCTCGGGCAAGGCGGGTGACGTGCTGACGGTAGAATTCACCGTCGTCGGCATAGCCTGCATCGGATTGAATGGCGGCCCCGCCTTCAAACAGGACGAGGCTTTCTCCTTTCAGATCGGCACCGACACGCAAGCTGAAACCGATCGATACTGGAATGCGATCGTGGGCAATGGCGGCGCGGAAAGCGCGTGCGGCTGGTGCAAGGATCGCTGGGGCCTGAACTGGCAGATCACGCCCCATGTGCTGACCGATGCCATGGCGCGGGGCGGCGATGTCGCGAAACGCGCTTTCGAGGCGATGATGACGATGGGCAAGATCGATCATGCGGCAATCGAGGCTGCCGTGCGGGGGGATTGATGCCAATCGTTGCCGCAGCCCATGACCATCTCGGCCCCTGGTCGGAAATGCGC
>JBOFLS010000263.1:0-10317 GCA_051657985.1 Sphingorhabdus sp.
TAGAGTCTGTCCTGTTTAAGTTGAAACTTCACCGTAGCCCTGAGCCTGTCGAAGGGCGCTTATCGGCTAGGCGTGCTTCGCCCTTCGACAAGCTCAGGAGGCTCAGCACTACGGTTCTATCTAAACAGGACAAACTCTAATACGATGAATTTGCACCTATATAGCAAGTGTGTATGCCGTTCCGGTTCAATTTAGATGGAGGGTAATTTAAAATGAATGCGCAGACTTTTGAGGTAAATCCATTCAAGGCTCTTATTGTCGCAATATTCCTGGCCGCTTTCGGAGTGGTTTTGATGATTATCGGCCCGGACCAGGTGGGTGGTGCCGGAGGATGGGTAGTTGTCGCCATTGGCGTTCTGATGATCGCATTCGGCCTATGGTCGGCCTTACCCGTATTCAACGGTTCGCATAATGTAGCCATCGACGATATCGGCCTCACCCGGGGACCGCTTCACATCAAATGGTCGGATGTCACCAAAACCCATTTGACGACAGTCAACCGCGTGCCTTCGCGTATCGATATCGATGCCTTGGGTAAAACCCACCCAATACTTATTGCCAATCTCAAAAAACATGGCGAACTGGTTGCCGCAATCGAGCGTTATACCGGTACGCAGAGCGGATCATAAAACCACGATATCTGGTCTTTCACTGGGGGCGCTGCTGACCCCGAATTTTAATCTCAACGCCCCCATTTCCGCTGCGTCTTCCCGAACCGCGTTTTGCGCGTTCCCGGCTTGCCCTCGTTCGAGCGGCCGCGTGGAGCCGTTACGCGCTGTTCGTGGGGCAAGCCCAGTTCGTCGGCCTCCAGCGCCTTGATCTCGTCGCGCAGACGGCCGGCTTCCTCGAACTCCAGATCGGCTGCGGCCTTGCGCATCTTCTTTTCCAGCTCTTCGATATAGGCGCGTAAATTGTGGCCGACCAGGTTGTTGGCACCTTCCGCATCGATCTCCACCAGAACGCCATCGCGCGAAGCGGTATCGGCCACGATATTGTGGATGTTGCGCTTGATCGTCGCGGGTGTAATGCCATGTTCGAGGTTGTAGGCGCGCTGTTTTTCGCGCCGCCGGTCGGTTTCGCGCATTGCACGTTCCATGCTGCCGGTGATGCGGTCGGCGTAGAGGATCACCCGGCCATCGACATTGCGCGCGGCGCGGCCGATCGTCTGAATCAGCGAGGTTTCGCTTCGCAAAAAGCCTTCCTTGTCAGCGTCAAGGATGCACACCAGCCCGCATTCGGGGATGTCGAGCCCCTCGCGCAACAGATTGATGCCAACGAGCACATCATAGACGCCAAGCCGTAAATCGCGGATCAGCTCGATCCGCTCCAGCGTCTCCACGTCCGAGTGCATATAGCGCACGCGCAGGCCCGCCTCGTGCATGAACTCGGTCAGATCCTCCGCCATCCGCTTGGTCAGCGTGGTGACGAGCGTGCGGTATCCGGCCTCGGCGGTTTTGCGGCACTCATTGATGCAATCCTGCACCTGGTCCTCGACCGGCTTGATCTCCACCGGCGGATCAATCAGCCCGGTGGGGCGGATGACCTGTTCGGCAAAGACGCCGCCGGTTTGCTCCATCTCCCACGCGCCCGGGGTGGCCGAGACGAACACCGTCTGCGGCCGCATCGCCTCCCACTCGTTGAACCGAAGCGGCCGGTTGTCGATGCAAGACGGCAGGCGGAAACCATATTCGGCGAGCGTCAGTTTCCGCCGATGGTCCCCGCGCGACATGCCGTTTACCTGGCCGATCATCTGATGGCTCTCATCCACAAAGAGCAGCGCATTATCGGGGAGATACTCGAATAGCGTCGGCGGCGGTTCGCCCGGCAAACGGCCGGTCAGGAAGCGCGAATAATTCTCGATCCCGGCGCAGCTTCCGGTCGCCGCGATCATCTCCAAGTCAAAGTTCGTGCGCTGCTCCAGCCGCTGGGCCTCCAGCAATTTGCCCTCGATCTCCAGCTCCTTCAGCCGCTCGGCCAGCTCGAACTTGATCGCCTCGGTCGCCTGCTTCATCGTCGGGCCGGGCGTCACATAGTGGCTATTGGCATAGACGCGAACGCTGTTCAGCTTCACCCCCGGCTTGCCCGTCAGCGGATCGAACTCGACGATCTCCTCCACCTCGTCGCCGAACATGCTGATGCGCCAGGCCATATCCTCATAATGCGAGGGGAAGATTTCCAGACTGTCGCCGCGCACGCGGAAATTGCCGCGCGAAAAGGCGGCATCGTTGCGTTTATATTGCAGCGCCACCAGCTTCCGGATCAACTCGCGCTGATCGACGCTGTCGCCCTTCTTGAGGTCGAAGATCATCGCCGAATAGGTCTCGACCGAACCGATACCGTACAGGCACGATACCGAAGCAACGATCAGCACATCGTCGCGTTCGAGCAAGCTGCGCGTCGCCGAATGGCGCATCCGGTCTATCGCCTCGTTTACCGAGCTTTCCTTCTCGATATAGGTATCGCTGCGCGGCACATAGGCCTCTGGCTGGTAATAATCGTAATAGCTGACGAAATATTCGACCGCGTTTTCAGGGAAGAAGCTTTTGAACTCGCCATAGAGCTGGGCTGCGAGAATCTTGTTGGGCGCAAGCACTAGCGCCGGGCGCTGCAGTTCTTCCACCACCTTCGCCATCGTGAAGGTCTTGCCCGAACCGGTGACACCAAGGAGCACCTGGTTCTTCTCCCCCTCGCGCGCGGTCGCGGTCAGCTCCGCAATCGCGGTCGGCTGATCGCCCGCGGGCTGATATTCGGACACCAGCTTGAACTTCTTCCCCGCCTCCACCTTGGGCGGGCGCACGGGACGATGGGGGACGAAGCTGCCGTCGGTCTCCGGCTCTTCGAGACCGCGGCGAATGATGAGTTCAGCCATGTTCGCTATATGTGCGTGGGAAAGGGGTGGGGCAAGGGGGCTAGCTTCGCATGCCTGTTTTACCTTCACCGGCAAACCAGTCGTTCAAATCAATGGCTTCGCCTTGGTCTGCGGAGAGATCGCCCGGCTTCACATACTCGGTAAATACAACGACATTGCTGGTTGGCCAACGCGCATTGGGAACGATAATCGCTTGATATTCGTAAAAGTAAGCCGCTTCGGCTATTTGCTGCAATGTTGGATACTCTGATGTTCGTTGCAGGTATGACAGCCGCCCATATCCGGCCATCGCCACCCCAACAGATGCGAGCTTGCCTTCGCCGCTCAGATCAAGGGCGCGGTTAAGACTGACCTCGATCTTGTAGACACGCTTTTTAATTTTGGATGGAATAACGGGTTGCCCACGAGCAGCGTGGAACCACGATTCGGCAATCGCGCCATTCTTTTCTGACGATGTGTAGAGAACATCGAAACTGCCATCATCCCATCGACCGCCGGAACGACCGGGACGGAGCACGTCAAAGCCTTCCGTTACAACCCGCCAAACATCACCCACAAAGGTGCAAGGACTCTCAGCTTCAATTGCGTCGAGCAGGGCTTGGGAGCGAGGCGGCCTGTGCGACAGGTCGTTCAAAGATAGGCCTCGGCATCCATGCGGTCGAGGATGGCGATCACCTCTTCGGCCTTATCCTCAACGATTGCATCGATTGCTCGCCGACCCTCAAGCTGCGGGTGTGGGGCTTGCAGCCAGATACGGATTTCTTTGGGATCATAATAAGCCTCAAGCCGACTGACGATATAGTGCATGGTCGCCAGCAGAAGTTGCTCACGCGGATGCGGCAGGTGCGATCCGGCTTTCCAGCGATGCACGGTGGCAGAGGAAACCTGAGCGATATTGGCAATATCGGTTCCCTTCAACCCGCCATGGTCGTGGAGGTCATCGATGTAACGGGCAAGAGCAGCAGTCATGATTGGGCCTGTTTGGGTTTGTGTCGCACGGTGAGAAGGACTTCCCACAACGCCACTTTTTCTCTCATTTTCTTTTCACAATGTCAAGTTTGTGAAAAGAAAATGAGAGAAATTGTTCATTTCGCTTTGGGTGAGCCTTCGGGGCAATGGGGGACGAAGCTCGCGTCAGTCTTGTTTTCTTGGAGACCGCGGCGGATGATGAAGCTAGACATGTTCGCTATATGTGCTTTTTGGTGGGCGGGGCAAGGGGGGATGGTGCACGCAGAGGCCCAGAGGAAGCAGAGACCGCAGAGAATAAGCCCCTCGCTCTTAGCGCGTCACCCTGAACTTGTTTCAGGGTCTATCGTTCCATCTGGACTGAATCTTGAGATAAGGCGCTAACTGGAACGTTGCATTATCATTGAAACCTCGGCTTTGCGGCCCGATGGATGCTGAAACAAGTTCAGCATGACGATGGTTGCGTGAGGAGAGCTTTGGACTGAAAGAACAAAATTATTTCACACGAAGACACGAAGGCACAAAGAGCTAACCCAACACCGTTCGCCCTGAGCCTGTCGAAGGGCCGTCTTTTCTAGGCGTCGATAAGATAACCGTGACCGAAACCGCCCATCTGGGCGTCAGCCGCCAATATGTGAGCATGTTGCTTAACGGCCATGCCAGCCTGACCGCCATGATAGCGCTTCGCCTTGAAAAGGCCTTCGGGATCAGCGCCGATACGCTGTTGCGGATGCAGGTGGGTTATGACCTGGCGCGGTTGAAGCTGGATGGGCAGGAGCCCGATGTGGGGCGGTTGAAGAGGGCGGCTTGAGGTAGGCGGCCAGAGTTGAAGCATGGATCACCGGCAGTGATTCATTTTTGCAACGGTCAGCTGAATTCGACGTCGCCCTGCATATTGTGATTTGTTAACCAAACTAATCAATATACGGGGGTCGAAAACGAGGAAATAGGCCATGAAAATGTTCACTATCGGATACGAAGGCGCAGAAATTGGCGATTTTTTGGAAACGCTCGATATCCTAGGCATTGATCGGGTTGTAGATATCCGCGACCTGCCTGCATCACGACGGCGCGATTTCTCAAAGAATATTCTGAGCGCACACCTCAACGGCTCTGGCATCTCATACTCTCACTTCAAGGCTCTCGGCGATCCAAAGGAGGGCAGAGAGGCGATGCGTTCTGGTAATCGACAAAGATTTCTCGAAGTATTTAACGCCCGTATGAGTACAGAAGCGGCTCAAAGCGCCTTGGAGGAAGTTAAAGACATTGCCCTTAGCGAAACAATCGTATTGCTTTGCTATGAACGGGACCATAAAGATTGTCACAGATCTATAGTTGCAGATGAGTTAAAGCGTTTGACAAACATAGAAGTGAAGCATGCGGGGGTAAGAAAAGATGCTCAAAAATTCAGGACTTCCATGAAATATGGAGTCGCCGCCGTCTAAAACAGGTACTTCTCGTGCGGTTGTCTTGGTAAAGGCAGTTCCACAAGCAAGCGAAGGTCACGGTGAGACTGTTTGCGTCGCGGCAGTCGACGCTTACGGCAATTGGCATCGGATATATCCTGTAAATTTTCAGGAACTGCGATCGGATCAACGGTTTGGCCGCTGGGACGAGATCGAATTTGGTTGGCGCTTGCCAGAGGTTGCAAAGGACCGCCGCGTAGAATCAAAGCGCATTCTCGACCAATCTAAGGTGAAAATTGTTGGCAAGCTGAAGCGCAGCGAACGGGAGCGTTTTCTGAAGCTTGCAGAGGTTGATAATACAGAT
This sequence comes from Sphingorhabdus sp., assembly GCA_051657985.1. Taxonomy (GTDB): domain Bacteria; phylum Pseudomonadota; class Alphaproteobacteria; order Sphingomonadales; family Sphingomonadaceae; genus Sphingorhabdus_B. Next base: position 5,606 of record JBOFLS010000263.1, read on the forward strand.
CAGCAATATAAGAACGGCAAAAGCCTGGCACTTATCCGACCCCAAAATCCTAGGTTTTACGTAAAGCGCCGGGACGCAGTGGAGATTGAAAAAGTCCGCCAAGCGTATGACGCTATCCGTCGGTCACCGGACTTTTTTGGCACTACAGATATCGTTCCAAGAGAAGTCGCTCCCTACGAATTCTGTTACAAATACACTGATGGCCAAGGCGCTCATGACCAACGATGTCATGATTGGGAAACTGAGCAGACATTTTTAAATTGGCGAGAAGGTTACGGGGAAGATAAAGCTTTGAGCGAGATGAAAAGAGTATTCGGAGAGGAATATCCAGCGCGCGGCATGGCGTTTGCCATGGGAACTCACGGGCAACGCAACTGGCAGTGGATGATCATTGGCGTGATCCGGCTGGACGACTCGCCGCAAGCCAGTTTCCTCTAATCCGCTTGGAAGTTAGCACAGCGGCCTTAGCCGGGCAGACGGCACTTAAGCGGCTTGCCGGTTGCTGACCTTACGGATGGCTTCGGCAATCATGGCTTCGTCGGCTTCAGATTGTTCGCTATCTTCCACCGCAATCGCGGCTCTTGCGACAAACGCTTCAAGCGCTTGTGCATAAATCTCACTGCGCGATAGCTCCATCCGTGTTGCTAATTGCTCTGCCTTGGAAAACAGTGGTTCGGGGATAGAGACGGTGACTTTCATTCTACAACATTACCCAGATGATAGTCCGATGCCAAGTTCCGGCTTTGCTCAAAAATCCGCTGTCCTACACGGCCAAATTCTGTTTCAGACTGTCAGATGGAACAAGCAGGATCATCACTTCACTATTCCCCCACCACTCGGGCCATGCGCTGTGCGGCGACGAAGCGAGTAATTATTTCACACGAAGACACGAAGGATTGCCGCCGCCAACCCACGTTTGAACTTTTTTCGAAAACATTATGGTATCGGAGTTTCAAATACGCCCTGCGCAGGCACTTCTTTGTGGCTTCGTGTCTTCGTGCGAACCAAAAAATCCGGCGCTTTCCACATGCCCCACCATATCGGAAAATACACCTCCATTAGCCTTCTGATTTCCAAGAAAACCGGCGTTTTTCAGACCCGTTTATTCGCTTGTCCACCCTTCAGATTGCAAGAGTGCAATATTGGATCGTTAATTCGATTTTTGTGTTGACATCAGCCATATGTTCCTGTATTGTTCTTTAGCTCTTTGACATAGTTGACTCCTGTTTTTCTCAAAACCGTCGGTCCAACCGTGCGCATTTCCCATGTCCTACGCTGTTTGGGCAACACACTTCCGGCGTCCCGGCAAAAACGGTTCAGGTGAGACTTTAGTGTGACTTTCCGCTGCTAAGCCGCAGAAATGCGTGGAGGCGCTTAGACCCCGCTTACCCGCCCCCGCTCACCCGCTTACTCAAATCCCGCACCGGGCCAAAGCCCACCAGTGCCGCCCCCACAAAAGGCAAGGCAACCAGCCACAGCCGCACGCCGGTTACGCCTTCGGGGCTCGCGATGCTGATTGCGGCGGTTAGGCCTAGGCCCGCACAGGTCAGGATCAGGCCGGTGACCAGCCGCCAGTGCGGCACAGGGGCCTTGCGTTCGGGCATGCCCCTCACCTGTTCGAACCGGGCGAAGATCGCGATCAGGGGGAGGAGCGTCAGGATGTAGAGCGCAAACCAGACCGGGCGGGCAAGCCACCATGCGCCGCTTCCCGGCGCTGCGTTCAGGCCGATGCCGCCGAGCAACCAGGCCGCAGCCATTACGAAGACGAAGGCGGTCAGGTGCCAGAGATAGACCGTCATGATCATGCCGTTCAGCAGCACCGTTGCCGTCCAGATGCGCATGCTATCCAGCATCCGCCGCCCGGCCGGTTCCAGCGCCAGCGCGAGGCCCGCCTGCGCCACGCCCAACGCGAACAAGGCCAAGGTGGGTGGCATCGAATTGGAAAGATTGGCCCCCGGCACCCCGATCATCGCGATCGGATAGGGGCCGAAATAAACCAGCGCCTCCAGCACGGCAAAGCCGCCGACGGCCCAGGCCCAGGGCAGCCTTATCCGCCCCTGTTGCCAGGCATAGCCGAGCTGGTGGATGCCCAGCCAGACGAAGAGGAAATTGGCAAAGTTGATGTACGGCACTTCATATTTCAGGCTCAGCACATCGACCAGCACCGCACCCGCGACGAAGCCCCAAAAGCTTGCCAGGCCGAAACGCTGCCACAACCTCCAGGTCAGCGGCACCAGCGCGGAGACAATCAGATAGACCGAGAGGAACCAGATCGGCACCAGCGCCAGTTGCGCCGCCATCGCCACGACCCCGCGCTCCACGCCCATAGCGGTGCCGAAAGCGGCAAACAGCGTCCAGATCAGGAACAGCGGAAGGACGGGGTTGATCAGCCGCTGCACGCGGGCGCCGAACCAGTCGGTGTAATGGCCTTGCTTGCGCCGCGTCGCCGCCCAGCTCATCCCATTGGAAAAGCCGCCCACCAGGAAGAAAAGCGGCATCACCTGAAACCCCCAGGTCAGCCACTGCGTCCAGGGGATGATGCCGAGCAGATGCCCGCCGACAACCGCGCCATCCTGCATGTACGGCGCGGCCACCAGCCAGTGACCGACGACCACCGCCAGGATCGACAATGCGCGGAGGAAATCGACATAACGGTTCCTTTCCGGCGGGGCCTTGGCCGCCATTTCCGCTGCACGGCCCCAGAGGGTGCGTTTGGGCCTGGCGACACTGTGATCAGTCATAGCTTACCTTTTGAAGAGAACGCGGTCTTCGGGGCCGAAACCCCAGCGCCAGATAACGGTCAGATAAATGCCCAGAATGGCGGGTACACCAAGGGCCAGCTCCGCCCATTCGGGGATTTGCGTTGCCGATACGCCGACAAGGATCGCAGCGGCGATTGCGGGCAGCAGGCTCCAGCGCCAGATGCGGATCGGCTCGCCCAGAAGCTTGCCAAGGAAGATCGCCTTGGCAAGCGAGGCCGCCCCCAGCGCCAGCATCAGCGCGCAGGCGACCGCGGCGGCCTGTGCCAGCCCGTGGTAACGGGCCTTGATCGGGGTAAACTCGACAAGCTCGATCAGGATCAGGCTGAGCACCACTTGCAAGGCCAGCATAGCGAGCGAAAGCAGGAGGTTCCGGTGCCGCGCCATGTAAACCAGCGCGCTTTCGCTGACGACGGCGGTTGCCGCCGCGACTTCGGCCGCCAACAGGAAGGCCATCGCCGCGGTGCCGCCGACGAACTCGGGCCCGACCAGCCCCATCACCGCTTCCCCCGGAATGCCGAGCGCCAGCGCGATCCCGGCTTGCGCGGCGATGATCCAGAAACCGACCTGCCCGACCTGCCGGGCGATCTCGCCATAGTTCTTTTCTTTCAGATTGCGCGTGATCACAGGGCCAAGGATCGGATCGAAACTCGATTTCAGCTTTTGCGGCAGGCTCGCCACCTGTTGCGCGACATAGTAGATGCCAACCACGGCGGGCGATGCGAACAGGCCCAGGATCGCCAGATCGAGCCGGCGGCTTCCCCATTCGGCGGCATCGGCGGCGGCAAGCGGCAGATTGCGCTGAGCCAGCCGGTAAAGCTCGACAAGACGCGGTCGCCATCCCCATGGCAGGCCGTAACTGCGCCACAACGGCCAGAGTGCCGCAAACAGCGCGGCAATCACCGAAGCGACATAGGAAAGGATAAGCCCGTCGCGGGCGGAATAGAAATATAGTGCGCCCGCCGCGATGCTGATCGTCCAGGGCTCGACAATCGCCCTTGCCCGGACGGCCGAGGCAATATCGAACCGATAGGCAAGTGCCGCCAGCGCAATGTCCGTGCCGACGATGGTAAAGATCGCCAGCGGCAGAAATCGGTCGAGCCCGTTCAGCTCGCTGTTTGGAAACATCAGCCAGGGCAGCGAAATCAGCACAGTCGCGCCGATTGCCGAGGCGATCATCGCCGTCAGCAGGGCATCGGCAACGACATGCGCATCGGGGCGGTCCTCCTTCGACAGCGCCTCTGCCAACCCGCGCCTCAAGCCCAAAGTTGCAAGCTGCGCGACGAATTCAACAATCAGGATCGCATAGGCGAAACGCCCCAGCACTTCGGGGCCGTACAGCCGCCCCGCGATGAACAGGAATGGCAGCCGCGCCGCCAGCCGGAGCACGAAACCGAACACATTGGTTCGTCCGCCCTTGGCCAGCGCCCTAAGGTCGGCTTCATCCTGTTCGCTATTGACGATAGCCGTCAAACTCCCCTCCGTTTGCGGATATGGTTGTGGTATCTAGAAAGAAAGTGCAGGCTTGTCACCTTTCGGGGCGCAAGGGACGCGAAAGCAGGGCAGCAATGACATCGGGAACGCTCGCCCGGCCTTCTAAAAGGGTGCAGACCGCGGTCACGATCGGCATGTCGACGCCAAAGGATTGCGCGGATTCGAGAAGGATTGGCGCGGTATGCGCGCCTTCGGCCACCGTCCGCCGGTCGGCGAGCAGTTCGGCAACCTTCTTGCCCTGACCCAAGCCACGGCCCAGCGAGAAATTACGGCTGTTCTCAGAATTGCAGGTCAGCACCAGATCGCCCATTCCCGACAGCCCGCCAAGCGTCTCGGCGCGAGCACCCCTTGCCAGGCCGTAACGCTGCATCTCGGCAAAGCCCCGCGCTATCAACGCTGCTCGCGCGTTCAGCCCCAACCCGGCACCATCCACCACGCCGCACGCAATCGCGAGTACGT
>JBOFLS010000264.1:0-7363 GCA_051657985.1 Sphingorhabdus sp.
TTTTATTGAGCGCAGAACATGACCAGTTCAGGCCACTCATCCGCTGCATAAACTGACATAATAACCCGTTTTACCTTATGCTCTGAGCTGTATTCACTGACAATGATGCAATGCCGCTTGCTACGCCAATTATCATAAAGACGCTTGTAATCGGTTTCGCTCAGTTCGATTTCAGCAGTGGGGCCATTCAAGAAAGGCTGGATGTTTGCATAAGGTGGATCGCCACGCCAGGCACCTTTGATTCCTACAATCGGATAGCGTTCCCGCGAAACTTTTTGGCTTTCAAATGCGGCACGGATTGCAACCATACGCAATGCCGCCGCATCGAATAGCATGAAGCCCCACAGCATCGATATTGGAATGACAATCGACCAGCCTAATATGCGGTATAGCAGGCTGCCGTTCAGGTATAGCCGCCAGCCCGCTCCCAAACCCGATATTATGCCAAGTCCCCACATTGAATATAAGAAAAAGGGATCAAGCGGAGAAATCAGATGATCTCGACGCAAAATTTGGCAAAGCAAAACAAACAGACCCCCGCATAAAAGCAGGGAGATGCTTAACAAGCCAATCCAATTTGCCCAGAATGTGAACCGACCTTTATCGCGCCGTCCGGGTTTCAATTTATGGCTATACTTAGCCAATCATCCGTTCCATGCGTGCAAGAGATGATTTGCAATATTCATCTGCCCCTGCCTTGTCTTGTGTAGGCAAGGATTGCTTGCATACTCCAGGCGTTTCAAAAACCCCTCGGCAACAGTCTTAATCCTGTTTTGCGGCATAATCATCTACAAAAGCAAAATAATGGTCACAGATGCTGGCATTAGCAGGAAGGGCAGCGGATTTATCGCCAGAGCCGCCTGTTTTTCCAGAAGCGCTGCTATCCGCATATTGCCCACATGCTACTAACAACAATGTGGCTGCGCCAGCAAAAAAACCAATTTCATAGATTTTCTCTTCTAAATTTATGGCACTTATGTCAGAAGCAACCTTTCATCAGCAATCTTTTTCTGCCAAAGCGCAGGTGCAGATTTGTGCACATTCTCTCCGCTTGAATCGACAGCCACAGTCACCGGGAAGTCGCTTACCTCAAATTCGTAGATCGCTTCCATTCCCAAGTCTTCGAAGCCGACCACCTTGCTACCCTTGATCGCTCGCGCAACCAGATAGGCGGCCCCGCCGACCGCCATCAGATAGGCGCTCTTGTGCTTGGCAATCGCCTGCGTCGCCGCTGGCCCGCGTTCGGCCTTGCCGACGCATCCGAGCAGGCCCTGTTCGAGCATCATGTCCATGAACTTGTCCATGCGGGTCGCGGTGGTGGGGCCGGCGGGGCCAACGATTTCCTCGCCCACCGGATCGACCGGGCCGACATAATAGATCATGCGGCCTTTGAAGCTGACGGGCAGTTCCTCGCCCTTTGCCAGCCTATCGGCGATGCGTTTATGCGCGGCGTCACGGCCGGTGAGCATCTTGCCGTTGAGCAGCAAACGGTCGCCCGCCTTCCAGCCCGCAACCATATCGGACGTAAGACTGTCCAGATCGACGCGGATCGCCGCGCTATCGGGCGTCCATTCGACCTTAGGCCAATTGTCGAGATTGGGCGTTTCGAGGAACGCCGGCCCTTCGCCGTTCAATGTGAAATGCGCATGGCGGGTGGCGGCGCAATTGGGGATCATCGCCACGGGCTTGGACGCTGCGTGGGTTGGATAGTCCATGATCTTAACATCGAGGATGGTGGACAACCCGCCCAGCCCCTGTGCGCCGATGCCCAGCGCATTTACTCGATCGAAAATCTCGATCCGCAGCCGCTCGATATCGTTCTGAGCTCCGCGTTCCTTCAGCTGCGCCATGTCGATGGCGCCCATCAGACTTTCCTTGGCAAGCACCATTGCCTTTTCCGCCGTACCGCCGATACCGATTCCCAACATCCCCGGCGGACACCAGCCAGCGCCCATTTGCGGTAGCATTTCCAGCACCCAGTCGACGATATTGTCTGACGGGTTCATCATCTTGAACTTGGTTTTGTTCTCGCTGCCCCCACCCTTTGCTGCGACGTCGAAGCTTACTTCGTCTCCTGGCACCATTTCCAGATGCACGACCGACGGCGTGTTGTCCTTCGTATTCACCCGGGTGAAGGCCGGATCGGCAAGGATTGAGGCGCGGAGCTTGTTTTCCGGGTGCAGGTAAGCGCGGCGCACGCCCTCGTCGATCACCTCCTGCAGGCTACGATGGCTATCGAGCACGCACCGCTGCCCCCATTTGACGATCACTGTCACAATGCCGGTATCCTGGCAAATCGGACGATGCCCCTCGGCACACATGCGGCTGTTGGTGAGGATCTGTGCGATCGCATCCTTGGCCGCCGGACCCTGCTCCTTCTCATAGGCTTCCCCCAATGCGCGGATGTAATCCATCGGGTGGAAATAGCTGATATATTGAAGCGCATCGGCAACGCTTTCGATGATGTCGGTCTCGCGGATGATAACAGTCATGATCTTTTTCCTGATGCACGGTTCGAAGCTTCCATAAACGCAGAATCATAACGTTCAACCCGCAAGCAAATCATAGATATTCACCTGCGATTAATATTCATATTCAATTTGTTAATTCTGTATTCAGTTAAAGAAATCGTCTTCAAAATCAACTGGCCTTGAATCGAGCACATTAAAAGGACAAAGCGACCCCTATAGCCAGATGAAATGCTACGACACAAATTTTCTTCGTGCATCTTTTCTCAATAAACAGCATTTGGACAAGGAGCGATGCTATTCGCTTCATCTCATATAGTATAGGTCAGGGTCGCAATTCTGATCATTTGAAAGCTTTTGCTTTTCAAAGGAGTAAATAATGTTACGTATTTTAACTGCATCCAGTATCCTTGCTCTTGCTGCAATACCCGCTGTCGCACAACAAGCCGATCCGATGGCGCAGCCGGCACCGTCGTCGCCTTCGACAAGTCCTTCGGAACCTTCGACATCTACACCGGCTCCTTCGGCCCCGACTATGCAGGAATCCGCTCCGCCCGCTGATGCGGCGGCGGCACCCAGCTCTTCGGATCGGGCGACTCAGGTCGCTGCGCTTGTCGATGCCGAATTCCCGACTTATGACGCTGACAAAAATGGCGAACTCAGCCAGAGCGAATTCAAGGGCTGGGTAATGGCACTCCACAGCAAGGCAGAAGAGGCAGGTGGAGCAGCCAAGAAAGATCAAGCTGCCAAGGATAAGTGGGCAAAGGATGCTTTCACACAGGCTGATGCCGACAAGAGCAAGAAAATCAGTAAGGCCGAGATGAACAAGTTCCTCGAAGGCTAAACTGCAACCAAGACATTACCGATCGTGCCAAAGGGCCCGGAGCGATCCGGGCCCATTTTTATTATTTGGGGTTCAGCAGGAAAACAACATAACCGCGAAAATTGGTGTTTTGGCGCAGATGCGATGGCTCGGTCCATTGCCCATTCTGTACCAACCCGATTTTAAAAGGCAGTTGCAGTCGATCAAGCTGCCGCAGATAGGTCGTATAGCCCGGTATCGTCTGCCGACCCTGATAGGTTTGCAACACCACTTCATCGACCGTTCCGGTCAGCACATTTAAGGCCGGGCTGTCACCCCCGCTGCTCCAGTCCAGCAGGCCTGTAATTGAAAGATGTGTGTCCGGCGGAAGTCCGGCGCGCAGCTGCTTTAGAAAGGCGGTATAGCCCGACAGACCGCGCGTCGCGGCATCGAAATCGATCTGGACGCCAGCGATATCATTGCCTGCGCTAAGCCAGACGGCAATATCACGGCGGATGCGAGGCATCACCTCATCCGCCCAATCCAGGCTTTCGACGCGGTAGACGATCCATATCTTTGCATGGCGTACCTGTGGTACAGCGGGACGCAACGAAACATAGCCTGCCTTCGACCCGCCCCTGATTTCGGCCGCCAGAATATACAGGGTTTTTGCCTTATCCAGCACCGGCTGCGGTTCTACCCCGGCCCATAACCAAAAGGCATCATAATCGCGCGCATCGACCTCGACCGGCTCCGCTTTCTGGCAGGCGGATAGCCATAGCAGCGCAAAGAACAGCGCCATCAGGCGCATATATGAACCGCTTTATCACCGTAGCCCTGAGCTTGTCGAAGGGTGCTCCAAAGTTTGCGCTGACGCTGACAGGCACCCTTCGACAAGCTCAGGGCTACGGTTCTATTCGGACAGGGTAAATTCCAAGCTCTCACCAGTAAACCGACAGCCGCGTCGACCAGGGCGAACCCGGATATTCGCGTTTCAGTTGCTGGAACCAAGCTTTGCGTACCGACACAGGCTGTTCGCTGTCGTCGCAACCATTATAGCCTGCGGGCGCGTAGCAGCGGATTGCGCGGTGGAGCGCATAAGCCCTGTTCTCGGCTCCAGCCGCCGGGTTAGCGATGATCGCCTTATAAGCATCGAGCCGCGAAAAGCGTTTGCCGGGAAAAAGGCTTGGACTACCGCCCAGCGTATCCTTACCGGGGTTTTCGTCAAGCGAAAAAGGCAGACTGAAATAGCCCGGGTCCATCCCGTTGGTCCGCACAAATTCACCCAGACATAGCAAACCGCGCGCATCTTTGGGATTGGCCGCCAGCGTCGTCGCGACAGTCCTGAGCGCCGGACACACAAAGTCGCGTTGCCCCGCCCATTCGAATATCGCGACTTCGGTGTAACGTTCGGTATTATAGTCGCTTGCATCGATGCGCTTGGCATCGGCCGGGATCAACGCCATGTCTTTCAGGAAATCGGCATATCGACCGCGCAGCAACTGTTTGTAGAGCAGCGTGTAGAGCGCAACGTCGCGTTCCAGCTTTACTGCCTTGGCATTAGTCGCCTGTGCCCGCAGCAAAGCCGGACCCGCCGTATAGCGCAGCAGGATTTCACGTATGTCCGGATCGCGTATCGGCGAGCCGTCAGCAAAGACCAGGTCAAGCGCCTTGCTGCGTTCAAGATGCAATGCCAGCGCCAGTTCGGCGGTACCGCGCTGGAAGGGATGTTTGGCCGCATTCAACGCAGCGATCAACGCCGCACGCGCGCCCTGCTGGCTTGCGGCATCGAGCGCCATAGCACGCAGCAGCTGTCGGCTATGAGCGAAATAGCCGCTGCCACCGGCATTGGCGGGAAGCAGCCTGAGAGCCTCTGCCGGATTTCCATCGACATACAAGGCATGCGTGGCGAGCAAATAGGTATAAAGATCGCCGCGCCCGGCAAAGCGGTCGCGCAGGGCCTCGATATCCTGGCGTCGCACCAGATCGACACTGGCCGCGCTGGCACCGTCGCCCTCATAAAAACGCATGTCACGCAGCAACAGCACGGCAAGCAGTTCGGGATCGGTGACATCCCGCGGTTTCAGTTCAGCCAGCAGCTTGACGTCCATCTCCTGCACCAGATCGATAAGCGACATGTTTCGGCGGACGGCATCCTTTTCGGCAAAGGCAACGAGATATTCGCCGGTCAGCCTGGTTCGGTCCTGCCCCAGCCAGTAAACCCGACGCAAAAGCCCGCGCGCCGATGCGCTATAGTCATCCGATGTATAGGCTTTCAGATAGCCGCGAAATCCCTTTTCGGCCTCGGCCAGTGCCGATTGATTGCTATTATCCCTGTTCAGCGATCCGTAATTGTCAAATGCACTCAGCGTTGCGCGATTCAATGCGTTGCGCGCCAGCATATAGGTGGCGGCACCGGCAAGCCATTTATCATCACTCTTTAGGGCCCGGGTGAAAGCGGTTTGCGCTGCGTCATAATCACCATCGTAGAAAGCCGCCGCGCCGACAAGATAGGCCGCAAAACTCTGGCCTGCTTTTGAGGTGACCGACTGCGCGGTTTCTTCTGCAGTGGCACGCGCATTATCGCTTTCGCCGCATTGCGGCTTGATCGCATTGCGTGCGGCAACCAGCCGAGCATGGTCAGCGGGGCTCACCCCCTTTGCCTTGCTAAGGGCAGCAATGAAACTGCGTGCGCCGCTATCGTTCGACATGCAGCGCGTACCCCAAGGTACATTATCGTCCCCCGCAGCCGTCGGCTCGGCCTTGAAAGCGGCGGAACCAAGCTTTTGCGCGAACCAAGGATAGTTGAACGGCTGGGCTTCGCCGCGACGCCTTTCATTATACCAGCTATCGTAATCGGGAACATTCGATGCGCCGACTGCCCCGTGCCGATCAAACAGCAGCATCAGCAAATTGACGCGGGTATCGTTGCCGGGACTGAGCAAAGCCGTGCTGCTGCAGCCGGTCAGATCGGTATGGCGGATTTTCATTTCGGGATAGCAGGTCGAGTCTGAACTGGCCTCCACCGGCTGAAGCGCAAACGAGGCGGCGCACGCAAAGGCAATGGTGGCAAGCAGACGGAATTTCATGGGCAAGATTCCCTTCCTTGCCAAAGCTTTTGATTCAGGCGCGCAGAAGTTTCAAGCCTCTTTCGCCTGCGTCAGCAGCGGCAATTGCCGGATGCGTTTTCCCGTCGCTGCGAACAGAGCGTTGGCCAGCGCAGGAGCGGCAGGCGGGGTACCCGGTTCGCCGATACCGCCCATCTTCGCCCCGCTTTCGATGAAGTGCACATCGATTACGGGCGTGTCTGCCATCCGCATTACCGGATAGTCTGTGAAGTTGCTCTGCACGACGGCACCCTTGTCCAGCGTAATCGCCTCTCCGATCGCCGAAGACAGGCCCATGATCAAGCCGCCTTCGATCTGTGCCGCGGCGTTGCGGGGGTTCACCGTGGTTCCGCAATCGACAACGGCCCAGGCCTTCAGCACCTTCGGGCTGCCATCTTCCTTGGTGGTTGCCTCGACCACTTCGGCGACGATCGTACCAAAGCTTTCAACGATCGCCATTCCCCGTCCTGTACCTGCCGGCAGGGGCGTGCCCCAACCTGCGCGTTTGGCAACCTCGTCCAGCACCTTTAAATGCCGTCCGTTCGCCGGCAAATGCTTGCGGCGGAATTCATAGGGATCTTCGCCCGCAGCCTGCGCCAGCTCATCGACAAAGCTTTCGTTGAAGAAACCGAACTGGCTGGCATTGACCGAGCGCCAATAAGCATCGACCTGGTTCGAGATATATTCGTGATGCCGCGCTTCGAAATTGGGGATGTTATAAGGCACTTTCGCCTCAGGCCCGGGATCGGCAAATTGCGCATAATCCGACGCCCACGCAGCAACCTTGCCGTCCTTGCCAAGCCCCGCCTGCATCCGTGCGGAGATCTGTGGACGGTAGGCGCCATGCCTTACTTCTTCCTCCCGGCTCCAGATCAGCTTGACCGGATAGGGCAATTGCTTTGCGACCTGCGCGATTTGCGTGATGATCTGGCTGTAATCGGGAAAACGTCGGCCAAAGCCCCCGCCCATGATCAGATTGTGATAGG
>JBOFLS010000265.1:0-9466 GCA_051657985.1 Sphingorhabdus sp.
CAACGCAGCCCAAGCATCATCCGATAGCCAAAAGAGTTCTCGTCTAACCATCCTATGCCTCCAGTCCCCATAAAACCGGTAAAGAATCGCATATTATCAGATGAATGTATAGGTCCCCATCCTAGGGTCTGGACCCTAATATAACGCTTCAATCGATGAACGCATTGATCGCCTTCGCCAATCGAATATCGCGTTCGGAGAGGCCACCTGCATCATGCGTGGTCAACAATATTTCCACCCGGCTATAGACGTTGAACCATTCGGGATGATGATCGGCTTTCTCCGCCATGATTGCTACACGCGTCATAAATCCGAAAGCCTCAGCGAAATCGAGAAAGCGGAATGTGCGGCGGATACCCTTTGCCTCGGTATCGTAATTCCATTCGGATAGCGCGGCCAACGCTTGCTCGCGTTCGCCTGCTTCCAATTCCTGCACAGCCATGCCAATCTCCTGTCTTTGCTTTTTGCTTCAGGCATGCCTATGTCGGGCCATGCAGCGGGGTCAAGCCGTATCGCCAGCCATTGCCATTACCCGCATCGCCATTGCGCGCAGCGGTCGGCTGGTGCTGCATGACTTTGATCTGAAAGCCGATGCTGGCGAATTGTTATGGGTAAGGGGTGCCAATGGCAGTGGTAAATCGACCCTGTTTCGTGCCATTGCCGGATTGCTGCCCCTAGCCTCGGGTACGGCCAATATCCAGGGTACAATCGCATTGAGTGACGACAATCTGGTTCTCGATCTCGATCGTTCTCTGGAGGATGCGATCAAATTCTGGACGCGGCTTGATGGCATTCATCCTAAGAAATTGGAAAGTGCGTTGGAGACTCTCGACCTAATTCCATTGGCCGAGCTACCGGTCCGTTTGCTATCCGCCGGACAGAAAAAGCGAGGAGCGCTGGCGCGTCTGCTGGCGGGAAATGCTTTGATCTGGCTGCTTGATGAGCCCTATAACGGGCTCGATCAGGCTAGCGTTGCAAAACTGGATGCAGCGATCGCCCATCATTCAGAAAAAGGTGGGATCGCGCTGGTCGCGTCGCATATCGCGCCAACCGTAAATGTAAGCCGCAGCATCGTGCTCGACCGCATGAAGGCGGCAACATGAAAGGCTTTTTTGCCATTGCTTGGCGCGAGGTGCGGCTTGCCTGGACAGGTGGCGGATTATGGCTGCCGATTATATTCTACTTGGCAGTCGCAACGCTTTTTCCCTTTGCTGTAGGACCGGATAAAGCGCTAATGACGCGCGTGGGTGGCAGCATTCTTTGGATCGCAGCTTTGCTTGCCAGTCTTCTGCCTATCGAGCGACTGGTGCTGCCTGATCGGCAAGCCGGGGTGCTCGATCAGCTTCATCTGCGCGGTTGGGCGGATGAATGGACAGCCGCTGCCAAAATTGCCGGGCATATTGGCGGTTTCGGCGTTCCTCTACTGATGGCTACACCGATCGCCATTGTCTTGCTCGGCGTGCCTGATGACAAGGTCTGGACGCTGTTGATTGGGCTGGCTTTTGCACTTCCAGCGCTCGCAGGACTGGGTGTGACCATTGCAGCATTGACCGCGGGACTGAACGGTGCATCGGCACTGGGTGGGCTGCTGCTGGTGCCGCTAACCATTCCGATTTTGATCTTCGGCGCAGGCACGCTTGATGACAATCCGGGCAATGCCTTGCAGCTTTTAGCCGCAACAAGCCTGGCGATAACGGCACTTACCCCTTGTGCCGCTGGTGCAGCACTCCGGGCTGCACGCGACTAGACCCTATTTCAGTTAAATAGAAACATCGGCACGGAGCCGCTTTTGGCCCAGGGCAAGGAATGAGGAGAGAGCCATGCCTTTGCATGGTGATCGACGAAAGACGCAGCCCTGGGTCAAAAGCGGCCCGCCCTTTGGGTCGCAAGAGGAAGCACGCTGGCGTCGTCGCGCTGCACAGCACAGGCAAACCAGCCTGCACTGCACACCGCTCCTAGCCGGCACATTTCCTGTTGCGATGACGATGCTTCTATTTAACTGAAATAGGGTCTAAGCATTTTAAAGGCTCATTTTCTTTGCATAGCCCGCGGCCATCATAGCTTCGACCATATCGAAAAATTTTTCGGGTTCCTGTGCGCGCATGTTGGGAATAGTTGCTTCCATGCCTTGAGCAATAACGATTTCGCGCTGATCGGTCTCCAGGGCATCCCATATCGTCTTTGCTACCTGTACAGGATCAAGGCCGTTGTCGATCGCCTTATCGCTAACCCCGCGTATTGAACCGTCGCCCGATAAGGCGTTGCGTGACACATCGGTCCGCACCGACCCGGGAGCAACGACCAGCACCTTGACACCCTGCCCTGCTACCTCGCTACGCAGCGCATCGGCATAACCGATTAAGCCATGTTTCGCCGCGCAATAGGCCGTGCGCAATGGCACGCCCGCCTTGCCAGCGACACTCGATAGCATGACGATGCCGCTATTGCCCCGATCGAGCAGATGCGGCAACAAAGCCTGCGTCAACGCGATCGGAGCAAGCAGATCGACATTGATGATCCGCTGATAAACCGAGAAATCGGTTTCAATAGCAAGCGAACGTTGCGATATTCCGGCATTGTTCACCAGAACATCGATGCGGCCTGAAAAGCCGACCGCCTTTTCAACAAGCGCCGGTAATGCGGTATAGTCGGTAGTTTCAAAGGGCAATACCAGGCAGTCTTCGGGGTCTTGAGCTGCGACTGCCTCAAGTGCGGCAACATTACGCCCCGAAAGCACGCAACGCCCGCCCCGCGCCAGCCATTCCCTTGCTAGAGCCTCTCCGATGCCCGAAGATGCACCGGTTATCCAGGCTGTTTTACCGTTCATCGTATGCCTCCATTGGCAAGTTGAGTTTCGGCATCGATTGCCGCCTGCACCAACCGGTAGAACATTTCGCGCCCTTCTTGGCTTTTTGTGTCCGTCGCACTGGGCCAGTTGCTGTTTGACGCAATCACCAGCCGACGTTTGGGATCGATAAAGATACCCTGCCCGAAAATGCCTTGAGCTGCATAGCTGCCATCGTCATAAGTCCACCACTGATAGCCATAGCCCCGGCCGGGATTGCCGATATCGGCTTGCTTCGTCGTAGCTTCGGCAATCCAGCCATCGGGCAGAACAGCTTTGCCGCCAATCTGTCCGCCGCCCAGAACGAACACGCCAAAACGCGCAAAATCCCGTGTCGAGGCCTGCATGCAGCAGCCACTGATTTCATGCCCGGTTGTACCCAACAGCCAGCTTGCATCCTGCTCCATACCGAAAGGTGCCCAGATCTTTACGGACAGATAGTCGGACAATTTCTTGCCCGTCGCCTTGCTGACGAGCACCCCGATCAGATTGGTTTCACCGGTTTTGTATACCCATTTCGTCCCCGCCGGGGCTTCTCGTGGCAATTTGCGCATATAGCTTACCGTCACGTCGATGCCGGGTTCGGCCTTATGTTCGTTGAAGCGCGCGACATCGGATTTGGGATCTTCATAATCCTCGTTCCATTTGATGCCCGATGTCATCGTCAACAGCTGTTCGATCGTGACATCGTCATAAGCCGATCCCTTCATTTCCGGAATATATTGGGTCACCTTGTCATCAAGACTTTTGATATAGCCATCTCTGATTGCCGCCCCGACCAATGTCGAGGTAAAGGATTTTGCGACCGAAAAACTTGTCCATTTGCCATTACCGTCAAAATCCAGACTATATTTTTCAAATCGGATTTTCCCATCCTGAACGATCACCAGCCCGGCGGTGCGCTGCGCCCTCATATAAGCGTCGACATCGGTCTGGATTTTAAGTGGTGGGCCCTTTGGCAAGGGATAGACCGCATCGCCTGCCTCGATGATATTCGCTTTTGCCAACAAAGGCAGCCGGTCCATTGTACGAAAAGCCGCATCGCGCTGCGGGATCGACCAGAACAGCACATTGCGGTCGGTCGGCAGGTTCGCCGCCAGTTTGCGCATATCCTTGTCCATGCCGAACCAGGCAATGCCGGCAATAGCTGCGATTATAATCAGCAGGCCGATAATCCACTTTTTCATTTTACCCGTCCCCTGCTTATTTTTTTACGAGCGTTACCTGCGCCACATTGATCCCGCCGCCGCGAAAGCCGCCTTCGCAATACATCAGATAATAACGCCAGAGCGCAACGAATTTCGCATCAAACCCTGGGGGCAGACGCCCGGCATCTACCGCAGTTTCGAAACGCTGACGCCATAAGCGCAGCGTTTCGGCATAATGCAAGCCGTAGTCGGTCTGCTCTTCCCATTTCAGCCCGCGCGCTTCGGCCAAGGCACGGAAACGGCTTTCCGAAAGCAGCATCCCGCCGGGGAAAATATAGCGCTGGATGAAATCCTGGCTGGCGGCATAGCCTTCGAAAACATCGTCTTCGATGCGGATATACTGCAAGGCGGCACGACCGCCGGGTTTCAGACTGTGGGCGATGCAATCCAGATAGGCGGGCCAATATTCCTGGCCTACGGCCTCGACCATCTCCACGCTGACGATGGCGTCATATTGGCCGTTGACATCGCGATAGTCGGTAAGAGTGATCCGCGCCTTGTCTTTGCCCGAAAGGCGCGCTTCGGCATAGGCTTTTTGCTGCGGCGATAACGTAATGCCGTGATAGTCGATTTGCATTTCAGCCAGCGCAGCCTCCGCAAAGCCACCCCAACCGCAACCGATTTCAAGCAGGCTATCGCCGGGTTTAAGGTTGAGGCGGTGCAACAGGAGGTCGATCTTACGGTTCTGTGCAGGCTCTAATTCCTCCGCCGCCACCTGTTGTAGATTGGCAAATATGGCGGACGAATATGTCATGCCCTTGTCTAACCAGGTCGCATAGAAATCATTGCCCAAATCGTAATGCGCCTCGATATTGTTGCGCGCCTTAACAAGACTGTTGCGATTCAACCAATGCGCCGTGCGCGCAAGCAGTTTGGCAATGCCGCTTGCTCGGCCGACATGGCCCAACGAAACGCGGTTGCGCATGAAGAGATCGAATATGGGAACAAGATCGGGGCTTTCCCATTCACCCGCAGCCCAGCCTTCGTACCAGCCGATTGACCCGCCGCGTACCAGCCTCGATAAGGCGCGCCAGTTGTTCAGCCTGACCTCTGCAACGGGTCCTGCGCCCCGCGCACCGAGAATGCGGATCGAGCCATCGGGCAAGACCCCCTCGATTGTCCCGGCCTCGAGCCCCTGATCGATCCGGTCGATTATCCGGTGGTAAAAACTATTTCGTAGACGGGTTCGGAAGACATGAAAAAGGCCGCCCCCCGACCCCGGCAATGCCGTTTTGCGGGTCAGATGGCGGCCTCTGTTCATTTCCGGTGCGTTCATGGCACCGCTTTAACCTAGTTTAGCGCTTCTTCAACTCGTCGCGAATTTCGGCGAGTAGATCGACCTCGGTCGGCCCTGCGGGCGGCGCGATCTTTGCAAAAAAGCCATTGGCTTTGCGCACGATCATGAAAATGATGAAGGCCAGGATCAGGAAATTGATCAGTTTAGTAATGAAATTGCCATAAGCCAGCACGGTTGCCGTCTTCTTGGCTTCGACGAGCGAGGCACCGTCGGCTGCGGTTCCGGCAAGCACCGTATACATATTCGAAAAATCAACGCCGCCGCCGGTGATCAGCGAAATGAAAGGCATGACAATATCATCGGTCAACGACGCAACGATCGTTCCGAAGGCCGCACCGATGATCACACCGACTGCAAGATCAAGCACGTTGCCTCGTGCTACGAAAGCTCCAAATTCCTTGAACATGCCGAACTCTCCCCATATTGGTTAATAGATCGTTGATAATGCACTCAATTGCGCTGGCTGTCGAGTCAAGCCATTGTAAATCCTTTAGCAGTGTATTAGCTACGCAGTGCAGTACGCACCGGAATGGTTGCCGGAACAGTTGGAGGAGAAAGCCCATGCGATCGGATGTTATGAAGTTTCTGCTTGTGCCTGCGGCAGCAGTCTCCCTTGCCGGATGCGGCATCAACAGCGTGCCCACCGCCGAGGAAAACGCCAAAGCCAAATGGGCGGATGTCGAAAGCGCGTATCAACGCCGGGCCGATCTGGTGCCCAATCTGGTGGCAACCGTCAAGGCAGGGGCGGCATCGGAAACGCAGATTCTGACGCAAGTGACCGAGGCCCGTTCGCGCGCCACATCGATAAACATCACGACCGACGATCTTTCGGATCCCGAAACCTTTCGCAAGTTCGAGGAAGGCCAGAATCAACTGACGCAAGCCCTGGGTCAGCTGCGCACGGTTGTCGAAAATTATCCCCAACTGCAAAGTCAGCAGGGTTTTCGCGATCTGAATGTCGAGCTCGCCGGTACGGAAAATCGGATCAATACCGCACGCATGCGCTATAACGAGGCGGTGCAGCAATATAATACAACGATCCGCACTTTCCCCGATATCATCGGTGCGAAAGTAATTCACGGGGCAGAGCCGATGACGCCCTTCCGCGCCGCTGCCGGAGCCGAAAAGGCACCGGAAGTAAAATTCTAAACTGAACGGAGGGCTTGGCCTTACCGCACATGCCCAGGCTGTTCGCCTTTCTGGCCGCATCGCTTTTCATGCTATGGGCCACGCTTGCCCAGGCGGCCTTGCCCGCGCGCCCGGCGAGCCCGGTCTATGATGGTGCATCGATCATTCCGGCCGATACCGAAGCGACGATCGATGCAAAGCTGCGTGCGCTAAGCAAGGATACGGGTAAGACCCTGATCGTTGCGACCGTGCCCTCGCTTGGTGGCGAAGAGATTGAGGAATATGCGGTCAAGCTATTCGAAACATGGGGTATCGGCGACAAGGAAAAGGATGAAGGCGCGCTGATCCTGATCGCGCCGAACGAACGCCGCACCCGCATCGAGGTGGGCCTTGGTTCCGAAGCCGTTTTGCCCGATGCACTCGCCGGACGGATCATCGCCCAGCAGATGATTCCGCGTTTCAAGACCGGGGATTACAGCGGCGGGATAGCGTCTGCCACCGATGCCGTGATCGAACAGCTGCGACGCGAACCGACCGATGCCCGCGCTGTTGCCGCCGCTGCCGAACGGGCGGCTGCGCAAAACAGAGGCCGCGGGGGCGGCGATATCAATTTCGGTATGATCGTCTTCTGGCTGTTCATCTTCCTCTTTTTCATTCTGCCGCTTATCCGGTCCTTTACCCGCGGCGGACGCAAATATCGTGGACGTCACCGTGACGATGGCTGGGGCGGGCCGGTGATCATATGGGGCGGTGGCGGCGATTCCTGGGGTGGATCCTCGGGCTCTTCCTGGGGCGGGGGCGATGGCGGCTTCGGCGGTTTCGGCGGCGGTATCTCCGGCGGCGGCGGTGCTTCGGGCGACTGGTAAGGAAAAGCCATGCAACTCCGCAAGATCAGCCATGCCAGCGAAGCCGACCACCAGCTCGTAACCGCCGCCGTTGCCGAGGCGGAAAAACAGACAAGCGGCGAGATCGTAACTATCGTGACCGATCTATCCGATCGATACGATGACATCGCCTTGGCCTGGTCGACAGTAATTGCCTTTTTTGCACTTTCGGTGATTGCGATCGTTCCCGATTTCTACAAAGCCCTGCTGGATCGCCTGATGAGTGGTTGGGGGCATATCTGGACACCCGGCGAATATCTGGGGCTGATCTTCATTGTCATGGGGCTGAAATGGCTTGGTAGTTGGCTGATCCTTCAATGGATGCCGTTACGGCTGGCACTGACCCCCAAGCATGTCAAACTGCGCCGCGTCCGCGCCCGGGCGATCGAGCTTTTCAGGGTTGGTACCGAAAGCAAGACGGTGGGGCGAACAGGCGTGCTGCTTTATCTTTCCATGCGCGAACACCGTGCGGAAATTGTTGCCGATCAGGCGATTGCCGGCAAGGTGCAGCCTGAAATCTGGGGCGACGCCATGCTCGCGCTGATCGCGCATGTCCGCGCGGGCCGTGTTGGCGAAGGGATGGCCGAAGCCGTGCGGCAGATGGGTGCCGTGCTGGCCGAACATTTTCCAAAGGGCAGCGAAAACCCCAATGAATTGCCGGACAGATTGATCGAACTATGATCCTTGAAGACTCCGAAGAGGTGATGTGGCAGGGCCGCTTCATCACGGCCAAGCGCAAGGGCAAATGGGAATATGTCGGCCGCGCGCGCGGCATCAAGGCGGCGGTCATTCTAGCAGTGGAGGACGGCCATGTCCTTCTTGTCGAACAATATCGCGTGCCGCTGGGCCGCAATTGCATCGAACTCCCGGCCGGGCTGATCGGGGATGAAAGCGAAGGCGAAGATCCGTTGGAAGCAGCGGGGCGTGAGCTGGAAGAAGAAACCGGCTACCGCGCGGCGCAATTGGATAATCTGGGCGAATTTTACTCTTCGCCCGGCATGTTGAGCGAGAGCTTCACGCTCGTGCGCGCATCCGGCTTGACCAAGGTTGGCGAAGGTGGCGGGGTAGAAGACGAAGGCATAGTGCCGCACAGAGTTGCAGTTGCCAATCTTGCAAGCTTTCTGGATGAAAAGCGAAAAGAAGGCTGCGGTGTCGATGTACGGTTGCTTTTGCTGCTTGGTCGGGATGTTATTGCATGATCGACCTGCCAGAGAGGCTGATGGCATTGCTTGGCGAGCATTATGGCGAACCGCATCGCGCCTATCATAACTGGCATCATATTGAAGCCATGCTCCGCTGGATGAATTCAGGCGAGTTTGAACTGAACGATGCACAAGCCGTTTACGGCGCGATATTGTTCCATGATGCCATTTACGATCCGGCCAGCAAGGATAATGAGGAGCTTAGCGCGCAGCTAGCTGAAACTGCGCTTGCAGCTTATCTGCCTGCACCCCGTTTAAGAATGATAACGGGTATGATCAGGGCAACCGCGATGCATCAAATGATTGATTGCAACACTGATTTGCAACGGTCGGATATGGCTCATTTTCTCGACATGGATCTGTCGATATTAGGGGCAGATTGGCAGATATTCGAAACCTACGAACATAATATTCGTAAGGAGTATTCAATTTATCCCGATGCGCTTTTTTGGCCGGGCCGCGCTCGCATTTTGCAAGGTTTTCTAAACCGCGATAGATTGTTTTTCAGTGAATGGGGCTTTAACCGCTTTGAAGCCAAAGCACGTTCCAACCTTATGCAGTCAATCGAAATAGCGCAAAAAATGATGAACTGAAAAACTACCTGAAATTATCCGCATAGGCCTGTAGCTTCAGCACCTTCGGCGCGGCCGGGATGACAGTATAGCTCAATCCGTGCTTTTCGGCATAGGCCTTTGCCGCTTCCAGCGTATCGAATTTCAGGTTCAGCTGCCGTCGCGTATCGCTTGAGCCGGCCCAACCCATCAGCGGATCGGCGCGTTGCGGATCGGCGGGGATATATTCCAATATCCATTGCCCGGTACCGTGTCTGCCCGATTGCATGGCGTTCTTCGTTTTCTGGATGATCCGTGCCTGTGTCATGACTGCGCCTTTCGCCGATTTCG
>JBOFLS010000266.1:0-3554 GCA_051657985.1 Sphingorhabdus sp.
CTTCTTTACCGACAATCGCCTTTCGCCATGTTGCCAGCGCCTGTCCGACCACCTGATCCATATTATAATAGCGATAGCTGGCCAGACGACCGACGAAGATCACATCCTTTTCTGCATTGGCCAACGCTTCATACCGCCGATACAACCGTTGGTTTTCCTCACGCGGGATTGGATAATAGGGGTCACCCTCGGCCGTTGGATATTCGGTAGTGATACTCGTTTGCGGACCGGTATCGCCCGTAAGATGCTTATATTCGGTAATCCGGGTATAAGGCGTTTGTTCATCGGGATAGTTGACGGTGGCAACGGGCTGAAACCGTTCGCGATCGACGATTTCATGTTCAAAGCGTAAGGACCGGTAAGGCAACGCGCCGAAACAATAACCGAAATATTCATCAACTGGTCCTGTGTAGATTATCCGATCGTAAGAATAGGCGTTTCGTACTTCGTTGAAATCGACACCCAGTAACAGGTCGATGTTGGGGTGATCAAGCATGCGTTCGAACATGCGCGTATAGCCCTCTGCCGGCATTGCCTGGAAACGGTCGGCGAAATAGCGGTCGTCGTTGTTGGTCCGGGTCGGTACCCGCGCCGTCACCGACTTGTCGAGTTGCGACGGATCAAGCCCCCATTGCTTGCGCGTATAACCACGAAAGAATTTTTCATAGAGTTCGCGCCCAACCACGGAGATTACCACATCTTCCGAAGTTTCGATCTGCGGCACCGGCTCGGCTCGGCTTTTCAACCAGGCTTCGGTTTCGACTTCATCCTTCAAATTCAAGTCATAGAGCCGATTGATTGTCGTACGATTGATCGGGATCGGTACCAACATGTCGTCGACCTTGGCGAGAACGCGATGTTCATAGGGTCGCCACTGCGTAAAACGCGACAGATAGTCGAAAATTTCAGCTGAGTTGGTGTGAAATATGTGAGGGCCATATTTGTGATAGAGCTGCCCTGCCTCATTGCGTTCGTCATAGGCGTTTCCCGCGATATGCGGGCGTCGATCGATCAGCAAAACACGCTGATTCGATGCGGATGCCAGCCTTTCCGCCATTACTGAACCGGCAAAGCCCGCACCGACGATCATCCAGTCATAATGCTTGGGCGCAGGCGTCGGCCAGCTTGATGGCGAAGATATCGGATGGATCTTTGCCGGCTTGCGGCGTCTTACTTCTGCAGTCAACGCCGCCATTTCCGCCTGCGTACGATCCCAACTCGAACGGGCTATCTGCGCATCGGCTGTATCGAGACCCTCGCCGGAACGCGTCATGAAGATTGCGCGTTCGATATCGTCGATAAAGTCGTTTGGATTATCAGCGATCAATACGCGCGGACAACCCCCATAGTCGGCAACCACGTCTTTTATAGGTGTAGAGACGACCGCTTTACCACCGGCCAGATATTCGGGAGTTTTGGTCGGACTGATGAACCGGGTTGCTTCGTTGATTGCGAAGGGCATCAAGGCCGCATCCCATCCGGCAAGATAGACGGGAAGCTCGTCATATTGCTTGCCGCCCAGCCAGTGGATATTGGGCATTTGGGGCAGATCGGCAGGATCGATCTTGACTACGGGGCCCACCATCATGAACTGCCAGTCAGGTCTTGCCTCCGCGGCATGCGCGATCAGATCCAGATCGATGCGTTCATCGATTACCCCGAAATAACCGACACGCGTGCCGGTGACCGATGCCTGATCTTCGAGCTGTGCGGGATTGTGTCGGGCTGTGGCAAAATGCTCTTGATCAACACTTGAGGGAAAACAATGAACCGCTGGATGCCGTTCGCGCTTTGCTTCGTACAGGCTACGGCCACCGGTAAAGACCAGATCGGCTTCGGCAAGCAATTCAGCCTCGCGTGCCAACAATTGCGGGGGCGCAAATTTGAAGGCGCTCAATTCATCCATACAATCGTAGATAACGGCCACCGCATCGAGATGACGGCTGAAACCCAACATCATCGGCGTATAATACCAGCGGATAAGCGGACCGTTGAGAGACGCTGCCAACGTATCGAGCAAACGGCGAATGGCCACTTCCTGCTGGGGTTCGCTCAAACCCTCGGGCAATTTCGGGGTGGCGACGGTCACTCCGGTTCGTTCGCATTCACGCAAGTCGAGCAAGGGAGCAATGCCCGGGCGCAATTGCGGTTCCTCCCAATAGATAACGTTATGCGTTTTGGCAAAGCGCGCCATTATGTGTTGCGGTCGCTGAAAGACAAAACCCCAACGCAAATGGCTGAAACAAAGAATTACGGGAAGCGTTTGACGGGCACCCGAGCGCTCGCCTGCACTGTCTTTATGCATCGGCTGATCCTGATTTGAGATAAAGATAGGAAACAGTTTGGCCGGTCGATTGTTCCCTGTTTGCACCAACCGACAGGATAAGGAAGCACATGCAATTATGGGCTGGATTCGAATGTACGCTTAACCGCGTCAATAATCGTTTTCGGGATCAACTCGATCCACAGTACCGTATCGCGCGCAAGCAGTGCCTTGAACAATTGGGCGATCTAGGTGTGCGGGTGTTCCGCTATCGCATAGCCTGGGACGATCGCCGGACGCCGCAATATTGGATTCAAGAAGACATGGCGCAATTGGAACGCCAAGGGGTGGCGCCGATTATCGGCTTGCTGCACCATGGCAGTGGGCCCGCGCATGTCGATCTGCTATCATCGGATTTTGCAAGCGGGCTCGCCGAGCATGCACGCATCGTTGCGGAACGTTATCCGGCAACTCGATACTGGACCCCAATCAACGAGCCGCTGACGACGGCACGATTTTCAGCGCTCTACGGCGTCTGGTATCCCCATACATGCGACGAACGAGCTTTTTGGCTGGCGCTTCTAAACCAGATCGATGCAACGCGACTAGCAATGAAGGCAATTCGGCGAAACAATCCGGCGGCAATGCTGGTGCAGACCGATGATTTGGGTCGCACTTTCGCGACCGCAGCCCTTGCCGATCAAGCCGCGTTCGATAATCAGCGCCGCTGGATGGGATGGGATCTGCTGTGCGGCCATGTGGTGCCGGGCCATCCTTTTCATGATCGACTGGAAAAGCAGGGTTTTGGCGACAGATTGAAGATTATTGCCGATGACCCTTGCCCTCCGGATATCATCGGTGTCGATCATTATCTGACCAGCGACCGTTTTCTCGATCACCGTCTGTGCCATTATCCTAAAGACAGGCATGGCGGCAATGGCCATCAATCCTATGCCGATGTGGAGGCAGTGCGGGTACTCACCCATCCCTATGACGGACTGAAGATGGCACTGCGCGAGGCTTGGGAACGATATGGCATCCCTGTCGCGCTAACCGAATGCCACAATGGCTGTACGCGTGAGGAACAGATGCGCTGGTTGCGTGATGGCTGGCAGGCGGCCAAAGAACTGATAGCAGAAGGCGCAGATATTAAAGCCGTTACTGCCTGGGCGCTGATGGGCGCACGCGACTGGTCGAGTCTTGCGGTCGAAAATAGCGGCGATTTCGAATGCGGTGCCTTCGATCCGCGCAGTGGGCAGGCACGCACTACCGGGGTTGCGAAGACTATGGC
>JBOFLS010000267.1:0-7498 GCA_051657985.1 Sphingorhabdus sp.
ATGTCGCGAAACGCGCTTTCGAGGCGATGATGACGATGGGCAAGATCGATCATGCGGCAATCGAGGCTGCCGTGCGGGGGGATTGATGCCAATCGTTGCCGCAGCCCATGACCATCTCGGCCCCTGGTCGGAAATGCGCCATGCGCTGTGGACCTGGGATACGGTAGCCGATCATGCCGAACAGGCATCGGCGATGTATCTTGCAAGCCATCCGGATCGTCAGGCTTTCATTGCGCTCGATGACGATGGCAAGGCTGTTGGCTTTGCAGAAGCAATATTGCGCCGCGACTATGTCGAGGGTTGCGTTACATCGCCGGTGGTTTTCCTCGAAGGCATCTACATCCGCCCCGAGGCGCGGCTAGTCGGTTTCGCACGGGCGCTTGCCGATGCAGTCGGACAATGGGGGGAAACAAGAGGCTGCTCGGAATTTGCGTCGAACGCCCTCTTGGACAATATCGACAGCCACAGCTTTCATGCCGCTATCGGCTTTGAAGAAACCGAACGGGTGGTCTATTTCCGCAAAACTCTTGCGTGAACCGCAGCCGTCCCCCACATCCCCCATATGGCCGCACGTTCGCCCCAGAAACTTTCCGAGAACCCTACCTTTCGATGGGCAATGATCCTGCTTGGCTGGACGCTGATCATTCTTGCACCGTTGATCGGGTGGTTGCCGGGGCCAGGCGGCCTGATCCTATTTCCTATCGGTCTAGCCTTGCTGATCAAGAATTCGCGCTGGGCAAAACGGCAATATGCAAGGCACAGCAAGCAGCATCCGGAATATGGCGAATGGGCAAATTGGGCGATGCGGCGCAAGCGGTTCAAGGTTCGTCCGCCCTTTCCGCCGGTAAAACGCGATTTAATGGCGCTACTGCAATCGGCAAAAAAGCGGCTGAAATCACGTTGACCGATGTTGACTTTTGCAGGTTCAAACAATAAGCGCCCCTGCAACATAGGCGGTCGCCGCAGGGATTCGGCGGCTGTTTTCATTTCGAACAGCGAATTTATCGAGGATTTTAGTCATGAAGCGCACTTTTCAGCCGAGCAATCTGGTTCGCGCGCGCCGTCACGGTTTCCGCTTGCGCATGTCGACCGCAAAGGGCCGCGCAATCCTGAATGCCCGCCGCGCCCGTGGTCGCAAGAAGCTGTCGGCCTGAGTCTACAAGCCATGACCGACCGCGTATCCCGCGGTTATACCATCATCAAGAAACGGTCGGACTTTCTGGCCGCCAACCGGGGGAAGCGCTATGCCACCCCCGGTTTTGTTTTGCTGGTGCATGACCGGCGCGATGACGACCCGGCCAAACGGCTGGGCATTACCATTACCAAAAAGGTCGGTAATGCGGTAATCCGCAACCGCATGCGCCGCCGTTTTCGCGAGCTGGCGCGTGCGTTGCTACCCGAATTAGGCAAGGCCGGTGCCGACCATATCCTGATTGGACGCGAGGGCGGGATCGAGCGGGATTTTGGGGTGCTGCGCGAGGAGATGAGGAAAGCTCTGGAAAAACTTAACCCTAAATCCGTTCGCCCTGAGCTTGTCGAAGGGCAGTCTTGTTTTGATAATGAAAAACAAAACGGGGCTTCGACAAGCTCAGCCCGAACGGATTTTTAGTTGTGATTGCAAGGCTCCTCATCCTCATCGCGCGCGGCTGGCAGCTTGGCCCGTCACGCATTTTGCCGCCCACCTGCCGGTACAGCCCAAGTTGTTCGGCCTACGCCATTACCGCCTTGCAAAAATATGGCGCGATTAAGGGTGGCTGGCTGGCGCTGAAACGGCTAATGCGCTGCCAACCTTGGGGTGGGCACGGGCATGATCCGGTGCCCTGATCGTAACCCAGACATTGAATAAACGGGGAATTTTGTAAGTGGAAGACCGTCGTAATATCATCCTGGCCATTGTGCTGTCGGGCCTCATCCTTTTCGGATGGCCCTATGTCGCGCAATATTTCTTTCCGGCACCCCCGCCCGTCGAAAGAAATGCGGCGACATCGGCACAGCCTGCAACGCTAGGCCGTGATAGTGCGGATATCGGGACTTCCGCTGCTCCGGCAAGAACAGTGACATTGTCCGCAGCTCTTGCCGCTGCACCGCGTGTATCCGTCGAGACGCCCAAGCTCAGGGGCTCGATCAATCTTGAAGGCGCGCGGATCGACGATCTGGTTCTGACCACACACCGCGAAGCCTTGCCCAAAAATTCGCCGCCTGTCCGCCTGTTTGCGCCCTCAGGAACCAGTCAGGCCTATTTTGCCCGTTTCGGCTGGACGGGTAACGGCGCGACGCTGCCCACCGATAAGACGTTATGGACCCCCAGCGCCGGTAAACTGACTCCTGCGACCCCGGTTACATTGAGCTGGACCAATCCCGAAGGCCAGTTGTTCGAAATTAGGCTTTCGATCGACGAGCATTATATGCTGACCGCCGACCAGCGCTTTACCAATGCTGCAGGTCTGCCGACCGCCAATGTCGCACCTTTTGGCATTATCAGTCGCAAGGGCAAGCCGGCGGACGCGACGACCGGAGGATCGATTTTCACCCAGATTCACATTGGTCCTATCGGCGTGTTCAAAGGCGAACCCAATTACGATTGGGGCTATGATCAAGTTGCCGAAGCACCGGACAACAAGGTCGCGTTCAACACGACCGGCGGCTGGAATGGTTTTACCGACAAATATTGGCTTGCGGCGCTGATTCCCGATCAGAAGGTGCCGGTAAAGGCGGAGTTTCGTTCCGAGGGCGGATATAATTGGGCAAATGTCCGCAACGCGCAACTGACTGCGGTTGATGCCGGACAGTTAACCAGTCAGACCTCGCGCCTGTTTGCGGGCGCCAAGGAGTTTGAGGAACTTCGCGGTTACACCAAGACGCTGGGCATTCCCTATCTCGATTATTCGATCGACTGGGGCTG
Source organism: Sphingorhabdus sp. (assembly GCA_051657985.1). GTDB lineage: Bacteria > Pseudomonadota > Alphaproteobacteria > Sphingomonadales > Sphingomonadaceae > Sphingorhabdus_B. The sequence continues at coordinate 2,903 of JBOFLS010000267.1, forward strand.
GTTCTGGTTCATAGCGATCCCTTTCCTCACCATCCTGTTATGGCTATTCGATCTGGTCGGGAATTTCGGCGTAGCCATCATCGGCCTGACAATCATTGTCCGCTTGTTCATGTATCCCGTAGCCCAGAAACAATTCGCGTCTATGGCGGGCATGCGAGCGGTGCAGCCCAAGATGAAGGCGCTGCAGGAAAAATATAAAGACGATAAACCCAAAATGCAGCAGGAGCTGATGAAGCTGTATCAGGAGGAAAAGATCAATCCGCTTGCGGGCTGCCTGCCCATTCTCTTGCAAATTCCGGTATTCTTCGCGCTTTACAAGATCCTGATGTTGACGGTCGAGATGCGGCATCAACCTTTTGCCTTGTGGTTAAAGGATCTTTCCGCGCCCGACCCACTCACGCCTGTCAACCTGTTCGGCCTGCTTCCCTTCACGCCGCCCGCTTTCCTCGCCATCGGCATTCTGCCGATCCTGCTTGGCATCACCATGTGGCTGATGCAGCGGCTGAACCCGCAACCGATGGATGAGGTGCAGAAACAGGTCTTTGCAATCATGCCCTGGTTCCTGATGTTCATCATGGCCCCTTTTGCCGCAGGTCTGCAGCTTTACTGGGTGGTTTCGAACCTGATCTCGATCGGTCAGCAGAAATGGCTGTATTCGAAGCATCCGATCCTGAAGCAGCAGATGGCACAGGAAGAGGCCGAAAAGAAAAAGGCAAAAGCTTAGGGCTTCGGTATACCGCTTTAAAAACCGTAGTGCTGAGCCTGTCGAAGCACGTTTTTCAATGTAGCGCTATTTTGAGAGACGCCCTTCGACACGCTCAGCTACAGTGTAGGGATGAGGGATCATGGACCCAAAAAAAATCTTTTCAGGCCCTGTCACGTTCCTGAAATCGGCCCCTGGTCTGGAGTTTCTGCCAGACCCTGGCGCACCCGAAATCGCCTTCGCCGGCCGATCGAATGTCGGAAAGTCAAGTCTTATCAATGCTTTAGTCAACCGTAATGGCTTGGCACGCGCATCGAATACCCCGGGTCGAACGCAGGAGCTTAATTTCTTCGATGTCGGCAATCCCGTGCTGTTTCGTATCTGCGACATGCCGGGCTATGGCTATGCCAAGGCACCGATCAAGACGGTGCAGAAATGGCGCTATCTGGTGAACGACTATCTGCGCGGACGGCAGGTGCTGAAACGCACTTTCCTGCTGATCGACAGTCGCCACGGCATCAAGGAAGTCGACCGCGAGATCATGAAAATGCTCGATGCGGCCGCCGTCAGTTATCGCATCGTCCTGACCAAGACCGACAAGATAAAGGCAAGCGAGCTGGCCGCGGTCGAGGTGGCAACGCTGGAGGAATTGCGCAAACATAGCGCCGCCTTTCCAATGATCAGCGCTACCTCGGCAGAGAAAAAGGGTGGAATGGATGATTTGCGCGAGGCGGTGCTGGAGGCTGTTGCGTCTTGACACTTCCACCTCCCCTCTCCTTTAGGCGTGGAGGGATCAGTCCCCCGGACTGATCCGAGAGGCTCCACGGGGTCGGGGTTGGGGCTACCGGTCAAGCGCTTTGCTATTCTGACACGCCCCACCCCAACCCCTCCCCTAAAGGGGAGGGGCTTAAGAAAGGCGCAATACATGACCTTAAAACTCATCATCGGCAACAAAGCCTATTCCAGCTGGTCAATGCGCGGCTGGCTGGCGTGCAAACAGTCGGGCCTGCCGTTCGAAGAAATCATCGTTCCGCTGTACGACGAAGGCTGGGACGAACGAAAACGTGAGGAAGACCTTGCTCCCTCATCCGGCAAGGTACCGATCCTGTGGGATAACGACGCCGTGGTGTGGGACAGTATCGCGATACTGGAATATCTCGCTGACAAAGTAGGCCGCGAACGTTTCTGGCCCAAGAACGATGTCGCCCGCGGCATGGCGCGATCGATGTGCGCGGAGATGCATTGCGGTTTCCTGTCGTTGCGTCGCGAATGTTCGATGAACCTACGCAAGGTTTATGAAGGCGTGACGATCAGCGAAGAAACACGGAATGATGCCTTGCGCATATTGGGACTTTGGGCAGAGGCGCGGGCGCGGTTCGGCAAGGAAGGGCCTTATCTATTCGGCACCTACAGCGCGGCCGATATCATGTATGCACCTATTGTCACCCGCTTCGTTACCTACGGCTTCACCCTCCCTGGCTTTGCCGCCGCTTATGTAGAGGCCGTCCTTGCCCACCCCTGGATGGAAGAATGGTTTGAGGCGGCACAGAATGAGGAATGGGTGATCGAGAAGTTCGAAACCGGGGTGGTGAAGTAAGGTTAGAGTGACCTTACTACCATAGCCCTGAGCTTGTCGGAGTCGAAGACGGCGCTTAGCGCCAACGACGGCTCAAGGTTTGTGCTGAGGCTAAGAAGCGCCCTTTGACAAGCTCAGGGTACAGTGCTTTTAAGCAAGTCTTTTCGCTGGATAGGGCGTCCCGTCCTTCCTGAAATACCCCTCTTCCCCAAACATCATATCGATATCCGAATAGCCCCCGCCCTGCGATCGATCCCCCGTACCAATCGCGATAAAAACGCAATCAACATCGCTGCGGTTGATCAGGTGATGCCCGTTCTGCACTCCCGCCGGCCAAGCCGCAACATCGCCCGGGCGCATCACCGTTTCGCCGTCATCCTCAACCAGCACCGCCTCACCCGATAGCATGATAACCAGCTCGTCTTCGCCATCATGCCAGTGCCGCTGCGAAGACCATGCCCCGGGCTTCAGCACTACATGACTTGCACCCATTTGCTTTAAACCAATAGCTGGAGCCAGTCTGCGCCACCAGCGGCCCTCCACTTCCATGTCAAATGGCACGGGATAGCCTGTAGCATTGGATTGCGGGATAGCCTCGATATTGATTCTGGGCATTTCAGCTTCCTTCACGACTAAGGATAGACAAACAAAAAAGGATTCGTCATTCCCGTGAAAGCGGGAATCCATCTCCTGAAGGTTCGGTTATCGGACAAATTGTGCGTAAATGGCAAGCGCGGGTAATGGATTCCCGCCTTCGCAGGAATAACGAGATTTTGTGATTGAAACCAATGCCCTTAAACATGCCCAGCGCCTGATCGCGTGTGAAAGCATTACACCTGCCCGGGGGCCGGTATTCGATGCGCTAGAAGCAATGCTTGTGCCGCTGGGTTTTACCGTCGAGCGTTTCATCGCAGGTGCAGATGATCCAGACCCGGCGCAGGGTGGACCTGTGGAAAACCTGTTTGCTATTCGTGGAAAAACGGGAAGGCATTTTGCCTTTGCTGGACATCTGGATGTTGTGCCACCCGGCGAGGGCTGGTCGAGCGACCCCTTTATCCCTGAAATCCGCGGCGATTTGCTATATGGGCGCGGCGCGGTTGATATGAAGAGCAGTATTGCCGCCTTTGTCGCTGCTGTGGAAAAACTTCCGGAAGACGCAGGGATAATCAGCTTGATCATTACCGGCGACGAGGAAGGGCCGGCAATCCACGGCACGCGTGCACTGATCGATCATATGCGCGCGCGTGGTACCCTGCCCGAGCTATGCCTGGTCGGCGAACCCACCAGCGTCAACCGTTTGGGCGATATGATGAAAGTCGGGCGGCGTGGTTCGGTGAATATGTGGATCACCGTCGAAGGCACACAGGGCCATGTTGCCTATCCGCATCTGGCCGATAATCCGATTCCACGGCTGGTGGAAATCCTGTCCCGGATCGAGGCGATAGTGCTGGATGAAGGCACCGAATTTTTCCAGCCGAGCAACATCGAAATTACCGATCTGCATACGGGTAACCCGGCCACCAATGTCATACCGGCACGGGCAACGGCTCGGCTTTCGATCCGGTTCAACGATCGGCACAGCGGCGAAACTCTGGTCGAACATATTCGCGGGATCGTGGAACCCGCTGGCGGCACATTGAAGGCCATGATTTCGGGCGAGGCTTTTCTGACACCGCCTGGCGAGCTGAGCGAGACCATGGCAACGGTGATCGAGGAAGTAACCGGAATGGCGCCAGAGGCCTCCACCACCGGCGGTACATCCGATGCGCGTTTTCTTTCAAAGCTGTGCCCGGTTGTGGAATTTGGTTTGTGCAATGCAACGATGCACAAACTGGATGAAGCCGTAGCGATTGCCGATCTGGAGCAGTTGGCAGAGATTTATCGTCGGGTTGTGATGCGGTTGTTGGCATAAAGAACCATAGAACTCTATCCGACGAGGGCCCTTTGAAAAGCTCAGGGCTATGGTATTCAATTCAGAACCAGACCTTGTTTGATTTTGATTGAATCAAAATCGCGGTCTGATTTGATTTGTTCTCCTTGATTTCCGAGCCGTGAAATGTTCCATTTCACTCGAAATTACTCTAACGCCTTAAAACAATATAAAGCGCCCCATCGCCGCCATGTCGGGGATGCGCCTGCCTGACCGCTGCAATATGTCTTGAATGGCGTGAGGCGGCTAGCCAGTCGCGCACGACGGCGGCAATCGCACCTCGGCCTGCCCCGCTCGCCCGATCATGGGCGCGCGCCTTGCCGGTAACAAGCAACACGACGCGCAGCTTTTGCGCAATGGCTTGGTCGAGCGTGCGATCCAGGCGGG
>JBOFLS010000268.1:0-18441 GCA_051657985.1 Sphingorhabdus sp.
CTTGGCATCTTCGATGCCCAGTCGCAGCGGGGTGGGGGGTTTCAGCCCTGGCGCCACCCTGACAGACCCCACCCCAACCCCGTGGAGCCTCTCGGATCAGTCCGGGGGACCGATCCCTCCACGCCTGAAGGGGAGGAGCCTAGAGGAATGGCCTTTCCACCGCACGCTGACGCCGAACGAAGCCATGTTGTTCCGCTTCTCGGCGATCACCTTCAACACCCACCGCATTCATTATGACGCGCCTTATGCGATCAACGACGAAGGCTATCGCGGCCTGGTCGTGCACGGTCCGCTGATGTCGAGCCTGTTGCTCGATCTGGTGGGGCGCGAATTCGGCCAGAACAAAGCGAAGACCTTCAGCTTCCGCGCCCAATCCCCGGCCTTTGCCAATGAACCCCTGCACCTGGTCGGCAAGCGGGAGGGCGAAATACTGACATTGGCAGCACTGGGCGGCGACGGCAGGACCTGCGTGACGGCTGAAGCGCGGCTTTAAAGCGTGATGACATTAGTTTGAACCATCACCGTGGCCCTGAGCCTGTCGAAGGGCGTTTCCCTGCTAGGGTTTTTTCGTTTTAAATTGAGGCACCAATTCCGTTCGTGCTGAGTAGGTGCCGAGCGAAGCGAGGTGCCGTATCGAAGTCTTGCGGTCCTTAGATACGCTGTTCAGCCTGCGGGTTGGTGCAAGCGCCGCCTTCGGCACCACAGCTACTCAGAGCCTGCCCCGGCGAAAGCCGGGGACGAACGGTTTTTGAATATGCCTCACTCTAAAACGGAAACACTCTAGGCGTGCTTCGACAGGCTCAGCACTACGGTTCTATTTAATGTCATCAGAGTCTAGCACAAACCTTGACACGCCCTTTGCCCTTCGAGAGCCTCAGGAGCCTCAGGAGCCTCAGGAGCCTCAGGAGCCTCAGGGCTAAAGATCTGCTTGATCAGAACAAATCTAAGGCCGGATCAGATATTTCTCACCCGTCCGCTTGGCATTATAAGCCTGAAGCGTCGCTGCATCGACCGTCTGCTCCAGCGAAACCTCATGGCTGTAATGGCTTTTGAATGTCGTGGTCAGTTCGGCGGCCACGCGCGCGCGCATCCGGCCGACAACCTCCGCCCCAGCCTTCGCCATAAACGGCGTCAGCAGCCAGCCGCCCAGCCCCCAGGTTAGGCCGAAATTGCGGTTGAGGATCGTCGGCCCAACATCGAGTGCGCCGTAAATATAGACCTGTTTCATCTGGTCCGAACCATAGCGACTATAGGCCGTCATCCGCCGCACCGCCGCCGCTTCCATCGCGCCCAATATCTGGCTGGCAAGCTTGCCGCCGCCAATGGGATCGAAACCAAGAAACGCTTCGGTCTTTTCGATGGCGCTGGTCAGTTGCTCGACAAAATCCGCATCGGTCGAGTTGAGCACGATTTCCGCGCCGATTCCCTTCAGCAGCGCAACCTGCGCTTCGCTGCGTACGATATTGACCAGCGGAATGCCGTCGGCCTTGCAGATCTTGACCAGCATCTGACCCAGGTTCGACGCAGCGGCGGCATGGACTATCGCCTTATAGCCTTCCATCTTCATCGTTTCGACAAAGCCCAGCGAGGTGAGCGGATTGACGAAGCAGGATGCGCCGTCCTTCGGATCGGTACCATCGGGCAGCGGCATGCACGCCATCGTGGCAAGACAACGATATTGCGCATAGATTTCGCCGCCAACCATTGCGACGGTTTTCCCCATCAAAGCCTGTGCGGCTTCCGACGCACCGGCTGCGACCACTATTCCGCAGCCTTCGTTGCCGATGGGCAACGCCTGCCCGACGCGCGAGGCCATGAAGCGCATGCCCGCCTCTGGCACATCCATCGCCACACCCGGCAAGCCGTCGCGCGAAATCGTCCGAGCGCTCGAAACATCGGCGGCCCCCACCATCAGGCCCAGATCGGAAGGATTGATCGGCGTTGCCAGCACCTTGACCACCACCTCATGATCCCTGGGCTGGGGCATCGGCAAATCCTTGAGATAGAGCTCCAGCACGGCTTCGGGTTTGACTTCGCTCAGCATGATTCGGTTGGTCTTCGGCAGATCGGTCATAGGGATTGTCCTTCGGTAATTGTTGTCCATTGGCGACCGTCATGGCCGAACAGGATATGCGTACCTCTTGCACGTTCGGCGGCAAGGAAATTCATGGTCTGCCGGCCCGCTTCCCTGTCTGCCATCGCACCTTGCAGTATCATCAAATCAAGATTGCGTTCGGTATAGCAACAATCGGCCGCCAGCAGCATTTCGCGCCCGCTGGGCAATTTCACGATCACACTCTGATGGCCTTGGGTATGGCCAAAGGTCGGCACGATCCGCACGCTGCCATCGCCGAACAGATCATATTCGCCATCGATCGCCTTGATCGGCTGGCCGGTGTCGTAATCGATCGCTTCATAAAGTCCTGCGGTTTCGTTCGCCTGCGCCGCCGCCAGTTCTTTGGACTGGATGATAATCGTCGCATTGGGCAAAGCCGCGTTGCCGCCGCAATGATCGATATGCAGGTGGCTGTTGATCACCCAGTCTATGCTCGCCGGATCGATATCGATCGAACGCAACCGCGCCGCAATCTCCTGCCCCTCGAACCATTGCAGCCCGAATTTATTGGGCGGCAAGGCATCCTCAAGCGTGCGGCGATAGCGGACATGCATTCCGGTATCGAACAGCGCTCGGCCCTTGGGATGATCGATCAGATAGGACGGCACCGGCCCACGCAGATAATCGCCCTCTTCACCTTCGATGAAATAGCCGGGGCGGCACTGGAACCATCCGCAATTGAACGCATAGAGTTTGAGTGTCATTTCTAAAGCTTGGCGGGCCTGCCGTCCCCGGTCAAGCATCAACCCGTTTTCACCGCCAAGGCAGCGGCCAAGAGCGTGACCCCGATCGCCAGCATGCTGATCGCGGTCCAAGGCATGTATCCCACCTGGCCGATCCGCTTGCGTTTCTGCCGGCGCCAATCGCTCCAGATGCTGATTCCAGCTATCGCTCCCGCACTCGCCGAGACAACAGCCCACATGTGAAAATTCCACTCATATATCAGCTATTCGAACATTTTTGCCAGATGACTGTGGACAGACTTTATTGCAAGGCTGGACGAAAGTTTTGAAGCTATTATGGCAATGTCATGGCTATTGCCGAACCGATTGCCCCCCTATCGCACGAACCGCCCGCTGCCCGCCCCATGGTCGGCATCCTGTTGCGTCTTTCGGCCACTATCGTGTTGGCAACGATGTTCGCGCTGGTCAAACTGGCGGCAGATCTGGGGGTGCATGTCGTTGAAAGTGTGTTTTGGCGGCAGCTTGCGGGCTTGCCGGTCGCGCTTGTTTTCCTGTGGTGGAATGGCGATCTGATGGCAATTCGCACAGACCGTCCTGTTGCGCATGGGATTCGCATGTTGCTCGGTATTGGCGCGATGCTTCTCAATTTTTCGGCGATGGTGCTGCTCGATATGGCCGAAGCGACAACTTTCGGTTTCGCCGCTCAGATATTCGGGACGATCCTTGCTGCGCTGTTATTGCGCGAACCGACGGGGCGCTATCGCTGGGCGGCGGTATTGATTGGATTTGCCGGCGTGATTGTTGCCCTGCAGCCGGGTGGTTCCAGCGTCAGCCTCCTTGGGGCAACCGTTGCTTTGAGCGGAGCCGCGGTAACGGCTGCGGTGATTGTGCAAATTCGTCAGATGACAAGGAGCGAGGCGCCCGCCGCTATCGTTTTCTGGTTTTCGCTTACTTCGATGCTACCGCTGGGGATCGCATTACCCTTTTTCAACAAAGCGCATACGGCAGAAGCTTGGGCGGCAATTGCCGGTTTGAGTGTTGCAGGTGCGATCGCGCAGCTTTTGCTTACGGCCTCGCTTCGTCACGCATCGGTCGCAACGACGATGACGATCGATTACAGCATGCTGATCTGGTCGGCATTGGCAGGCTATCTGGTTTTTAGCGAGGTTCCTGCCACCAGTATCTGGATGGGTGCGCCATTGATCGTCGGGGCCGGTTTGTTCATCGCATGGCGAGAGCGCTACCTCGCGCAGCAGCGTATCAAAGCGGCGCCGGTATATCGCGCCGGTTAAGATGCACCGGAATCTGACGGCGCACCTCCTGAACACGGGCAAGGTCGATTTCAACGAAACCCAATCCTTCTTCTTTGCCCATATCCAGAAGCACATCCCCCCAAGGGTCGATCACCAGCGAATGGCCATAGGTTTCGCGGCCGTCGTCATGCTTGCCCGATTGTGCGGCCGCAATTACAAAGGCGGCCGATTCGATTGCCCTGGCGCGAAGAAGTGTGTGCCAATGCGCTTTGCCGGTGGGTACGGTGAATGCCGAAGGAATGGCGAGTGCCTGTATTCCGGCTTTTGTAAGCCGTGCGAAGAGTTCGGGAAAACGCATGTCATAACAGATTGCCAAACCCAGGGGGCCAAGCGGCGTATCCACGATCTGCGACTCCGTGCCCGCGCGATAGGCCGATGATTCGCGCCAGCTTTCCCCGGTTGCCAGATCGACGTCGAACAGATGGATCTTGTCATAGGCCGCGACGATCATGCCATGATCGTTTATTATCAGGCTGCGATTGGCGGTTTTCGAGTCGATGCCGGCAACCGGGATGGATCCGATATGAATCCAGATGCCATATTCTTGCGCCAGCTTCGTCACCCTTGCGATAGGGATGTTCTCCTCCTGCGGCACGATATGCCGTGCAGCCCGGCTTCTATCGCGATCCAGAAGTAACGACATTTCGGGTGCAAAGTAGAATCGAGCGCCTCTAGCCGCCGACTCGGCAATGGCTTCCGACATAATTTCGGCGTTTTTCAGAGGGTCGATACCACTCGTCATCTGATGAATGGCCAGTTTCATAGTTTCAAATCCAACATCATCCGCGCCTGTGCCGACTTTCTATCGTTTGCTCAATAGGTTCGGCAATGGGCATTCTTGATTGTCCAACCTAGCTTATTGCTTAGCGATCTCTTTCTGCGCAAGTATGGCCAGCATAACGATTCAAAGTTAAAGCTTGTAAGAAATCGTCGACTTTCAATTTAAAAAAGAAATTCTTATACGTTTTGCTCAATTTACGGGTTGCCTTATGGCCTTCGTTGTGCCAGTGGAACCGCGGTGTGTTTAAAACCACATACAAAAAAGGAGCCTAAAAATGCGTTTCGGTAAAGTCTCGCTCGCTGCAGTTGCTGCTGTCGCTCTGGCCGGTGCCCCGGTTATTGCTCAAGCCGCCCCTGCTAAGCCAGTTGCTGCAAAAGTACAGCGTGCTGGTGTTGCTAAGGAAGAAAGCAAACTCGGTGGCGGAAGCGGCGTTATTGTCGCTGTTCTCGCTGCGGCAGCTGTAATTGCTGGTATCGTCATTGCCGCTGGCAACGACGACGATTCTCCAACCAGCCCCTGAGGTTTGGTTAGAATTCTATAAGGAAAGGCGGCCATGAGCCGCCTTTTTTATGTGTCTACAAAGAATATATTGTGCGAATCAGCTAGTATTACGGCCCTGTCATTCGCGGCATAAGGCAAGGATCGGATGATGAAACAGGAATTGAATGTCTTGGTAACCGGCGGCGCCGGTTATATTGGCAGCCATGCCGTTCTCGCTTTGAAAGATGCTGGTCATTACCCGGTCGTGATCGATAATCTGACGACGGGCTTTCGCTGGGCGATTCCCGAGAACGTACCTTTTTACGAAAGCGATATATCGGATAGCGATATCGTTGCCTCTATTTTTCACGAGCACGATATCGATGCGATCATGCATTTTGCCGGCTCGATCATCGTTCCCGAGTCGGTTGAAAATCCGCTCAAATACTATCGCAACAATACCGCCAACAGCCGCAGCCTGATCGACACGGCAGTGAGCAATGGCGTGAAACATTTCATTTTTTCCTCAACCGCCGCGACCTATGGCATCCCCAAAGCAAGCCCTATCAGGGAAGATATGCCAACGCTGCCGATCAATCCCTACGGCATGTCGAAGCTGATGACCGAATATATGCTGCGCGATGTCGCGGCTGCGCATGATTTCAATTACTGTGCCCTACGCTACTTCAACGTCGCTGGTGCCGATCCGCAGGCACGCAGCGGGCAATCGACCGCTGGAGCGACGCACCTGATCAAGGTTGCCGTCGAAGCGGCGCTGGGCAAACGCGATTCGGTTGCGGTATTCGGCACCGATTATGCCACCGAAGACGGCACCGGCGTTCGCGACTATATTCATGTCAGCGATCTTGCCGCCGCTCATGTGATTGCTTTGGAAGCGCTGGTTGCAGATCCCAAAACAAGTCACACGCTCAACTGTGGCTATGGCCATGGCTATTCGGTGTTGCAGGTGCTGGATGCAGTCGATCGTGTCACCAACCAGAAACTGGTCCGCAATATTGAGGGCAGACGCGCGGGCGACCCCGATGAGCTAATATCCGATAATCGAGAGATCAAGGCCCGTTTCGGCTGGGAACCGCGCTATGACGATCTTGACATGATCGTTGCCCACGCGCTGCAGTGGGAACGGGCATTATCGGAACGCCGCCGGGGGTAGGTTTTCAATCCAAATCCCGGTCTTGCACAGCTGAACAATGCGCCCCATATCACGGCGCATGAACAATCAAGCACATAGCAATCCCAATATATGGTACGGCACCACAATCCTGTCAGTCCGCAAAGGCGGTAAGGTCGTGATTGTCGGTGACGGTCAGGTGTCGATGGGCCAGACCGTTATGAAGGGCAATGCAAGGAAGGTACGGCAATTGCATGACGGTAGCGTGATCGCTGGTTTTGCAGGTGCTACCGCCGACGCCTTCACGCTGTTTGAGCGTCTTGAAAGGAAATTGGAGGCGCATCGCGGTCAATTGATGCGTGCCGCGGTCGAACTCGCTAAAGATTGGCGTACCGATAAATATCTGCGCAACCTTGAGGCACTGATGATCGTTGCCGACAAGGATGTTACGTTGATACTAACGGGCAACGGTGATGTATTGGAACCCAATGACGGAATTGCCGCGATCGGCAGCGGCGGCAATTATGCCCTTTCAGCTGCGCGCGCGCTTGTCGATTATGAACAGGATGCCGAAAAACTAGCGCGCCACGCAATGAAAATCGCGGCGGATATTTGCGTCTATACCAATGAAAATCTTACCATCGAAGCGATGGACTCCTCCAATTGATCATTCCCTCTTCGTGACTTTATGGCTTTGTGTGACCAAATTTGACTCACATCGACCGGCCGAGCAACGAAGAGGCTCCAGGAATTAACATGTCTCAGAACCTTACTCCCAAAGCCATTGTTTCGGCTCTCGACGACCATATAATCGGTCAGGCCGACGCCAAGCGCGCCGTTGCGGTAGCACTGCGCAACCGCTGGCGTCGCCAGCGCCTATCGCCCGAATTGCGCGATGAGGTGACGCCCAAGAATATCTTGATGATCGGCCCGACCGGTTGTGGCAAGACCGAGATCAGCCGACGTCTGGCAAAGCTTGCCGATGCACCCTTTATCAAGGTTGAGGCAACCAAATTCACCGAAGTTGGCTATGTGGGACGCGATGTCGAACAGATTGCCCGTGATCTGGTCGAGGAAGCGGTGCGGCTGGAAAAGGATCGTCGGCGCGAAGTCGTGCGCGAGGCTGCCGAAGCCGCAGCAATGGAACGCATCTTGAAGCCGCTTGCTGGCGATACCGCCTCAGAAGCCACACGTGAAGCTTTCCGCCAGCGTATCCGTGACCGGCATATGGACGATGTCGAAATCGAAATAGAAGTCAGCGATACTCCGAAAATGCCGATGGAAATCCCAGGCATGGGCGGTGGCGTCGGTATGATCAACCTGTCTGAAATGATGGGCAAGGCCTTTGGCCAGAATAATCAGAAGCGCCGCAAGATGAAGGTGCCCGAGGCTTGGGCAAAGCTGGTCGATGAGGAAACCGAAAAGCGGCTCGATCAGGACGACGTCGCACGCACCGCGATCGCCGATGCCGAGGCTAACGGAATCGTCTTTCTCGACGAGATCGACAAAATCGCGGTAAGCGATGTACGCGGCGGATCGGTGAGCCGCGAAGGCGTGCAGCGCGATCTGCTGCCCTTGATCGAAGGAACGACGGTCGCGACCAAATATGGTCCGATGAAGACCGACCATGTTCTTTTCATCGCGTCGGGCGCGTTCCATGTATCCAAGCCCAGCGACATGCTGCCCGAACTGCAGGGCCGCCTTCCCATCCGGGTCGAATTGCGCGCGCTAACGCAAGAGGATTTCGTTCGTATCCTCTCGCAAACCCGTGCAAATCTGACCGAGCAATATCGCGCACTACTTGCAACCGAGGAGGTCACGCTCGACTTTACCGAAGACGCCATAACCGCACTTGCCCGTATCGCTGCGCAAGTCAATGAAAGCGTCGAGAATATCGGCGCGCGGCGGTTGCAGACGGTGATGGAAAAGCTATTGGAGGATATCAGCTTCGATGCAGAGGACAAAAAGGGCGAGACGCTGAAGATCGATGCGGCTTATGTCGAAGGCCAGCTGGCCGGAATTGCCAAGGATGCCGATCTCTCGAAATATGTGCTTTAAAAGCCAATGAATTTAAACAAGATCGTAGCCCTGAGCCTGTCGGGGCCAAAGGCGGTGCGCAGCACCAACGGCGCGTCCAGCGTCAGCGCAAACCTTCAAGCACCCTTCGACAGGCTCAGGGCCATGGTAACGACTTAGTTTTACGTCATTAATCCTAAGACAAATTCTTACCCGAACACAGGAATTCTAATATTAGCCTGCCATGAGCTCAGGCTCGACAACCAGCTTCCACGCCTTGGCATCGACCAGATATTTCTGCGCCAGCGCTTGCAACTGTTGCGGGGTAACCTTGCTGTAATCGCTGTAAAGCCTGCCCAACGCCTCATAGCGTGCCGGATCGTAGGTCGCGCCTTCCAGTTCGTTCATCCAGAACAGATTGCCGGTGGTCGCACGCTCGATATATTGCACCATTGGCTGCAAGGCGCGCTGCAATTCATCCGGACTGACCGGGGTTGTAGCAAGATCGATCGCGACCGATTTGGCAAAATCGAAAAAACGCGGCGCATCTTTGGGCTGGATCTGACTATACGCCATCAAGAACCCCCCGGAGGCAAACTCATCGGGCCAGGTCGCACTGGCGTCTGGGCTGTAACTGGCCGCCTGTTCCGAACGAAATTTTTCAAACAGCCGGTCGCGGAAAAGGGCGGCAAGGACCTCAAGCTGGCGCCCCTCACCCACCTGGGAAAGCCCCCCACCCGTCGGCCAGGCAACCACAGCGGCAACCTGATCTTTCGGTCCTTTGTGTGTAAGACGCACCGGCTGCGCGTTGGGAGACGGAAAGCTGACCTGACCCGCTTTTGCCGGAATGGCAGCGGACGAACGAGGCTTCATTGCGCCAACGGTTGCCTGCAAGGCTTCTACCGCCTTGGGGGTTTCGAAATCTCCGAACAGCAGCACCTCGACCGGGCCGCTGGCAAGCAGTGGCGCCCAGAAGTTGCGGAACGTCTTTGCATCGATCTTGCGCACTTCCTCGGGCGTCGGGATTTTCCAGCGAGGGTCGTTGCCTGACATGCGGTATTGCAATTCGCGCTGCAGCACCGACATCGCCGACATTTCGTAACTGGCATAGCCTGCAATCGCGAGCGCCTTTTGCCGTTCCAGCGGTGCGGGCTCCCATGCCGGATTTTCCAGCTTGGTTGCGATCAGGCGCAGCTGATCTAGCAGATCCTCGGGCCGCGTCGTTGCCGCCATTTCAAACGCATCATTGTCGACATTCAAAGCCAGTTCGATCCGTCTGCCGTTGATCAGCTGTTCGATCTGCGTACGGTTATACTTGCCGATCCCGCTTTCGCTGATCACGCCGGGACCGGACCATAAAAGCCCGCCCCTGGCCGGATCGACTGCCTGATAACCGCGTCCGAAACGCACAAGCACACGCACCTGTCCGCTTTCCGCCTTGTTGGGGAAAAGCAGTGCGCGAACACCGTTCGACATCTGCACCGTTTCCATTTCGAAGCGTGGCATCGGGGTGCGCAGGCGCACCTGTCCGGGTGCGCCGAGCTTGGGCAGATCATCGATATCGATGGGATTGGCTGCCAGACGCGCGGAACCCGAAGCTGACACCGGTTCGGTCAGCGCCTGTGCCAGCCTTGTGTCGCTATCCGGACCTTCGGGAAGCGGCGTCGTGCGCAGGATACGAACTGCATCGGCCGCAAACAACGCTTTCGTCGATGCCAAAAGCCGTTCGGGTGTGAATTTGGCGCGCATATTTTCGAACACCGAGACCACGGTATCGGGTGCTGCCACGGTCTCGCGGATATCGACCGCCTTGACGATATCGTCGGCCTGTTTGGCCGCCGCCTCGAACGCATAGCTGTCGCGCATGGTGCGAAGCGAATTGCCGAACAGTGCCAGTTCGCGATCGATATCGGCCTTCGACGGGGCGGTCGTGGTTGCATCGGCGATAATCGCGCGCACGTCCTTCACCGCCTGTTGCCAATTGTCGGCTATCGGCGTGACGATCACGGTTGTGGTATCGGCACTCCGCGATACGTCGTCCTGCGCCACTTCGGCAATGCTGTAAGTTGATCCGGCCCGCGCCTGCGTAACCAGGCGGCGGTTGACGATCTGTTGCGCCAATGCGTCGATCAGCAACTGTTCGTTATAAACTATGGTATCGTCGACTTTCTCCCAAGGTCGGGCATAGATGATCGCGATATTGGCAGGCAAGGTCGGCTCGACGATGGTTTTTGCGACCGCGCCTTTCGGATCGGGTCGGCCGAAATCCGGGTCGGCAACGGGCGCGCCCTTACCCTGCCATCCACTGAAATGCACACGGACCAGCCGTTCCAGTTCTTTCGGATCGGCATCGCCCGCGATCACGACGACGGCTTTTTCAGGGCGGTACCAACGACGATGGAATTCGCGCAAAGCAGGTACGGTTGACGCGTTCAGCGTCTTGATCGTGCCAATCGTCGACCGGTTGCCCAGCCGCTGTCCCTGAAAGGCGTGCCGTCGCATCGCCTCCCCCAGATCGAGGCCCGCACCCGCCGATTCGCGCAATTCGGCCTTCACGATTTCGCGTTCGGCTTTAAGCGCGGCTTCGGAAATATTGGGCGAGCGCATCATGCCCGACAGCAGCTTCATCGATTCATCGAGCGAGGCCGGGTTCGCGGCGGGCAGGTCGAGCTTGTACACCGTCTGCGTCGGCGTGGTCTGCGCATTGCTGTCGCTGCCAAAGGTGACACCGAAGCGTTGCCATATCCGCTTGGCCTCGCCGTCGGGCACATATTCGGAGCCACGGAAACTGAGATGCTCGATCAGGTGGGCAAAGCCCTGTTCATTGTCCTCCTCATGCAGTGCGCCGGCATCGATGCGCACACGGATCGAGACCTGGCCTTGCGGCACCTGATTGCGCTTCACCGCATAGCGCAGGCCGTTTTCCAGTTTGCCAAAGGTCCATGTGGTATCGACGGGGACGTCGCTGCCTTCATAGAGCCAAGGTATTTCCGCCGCCTTTGACGGGACGGAGGCCGCTGGTGCGGGTTCTACCGATTGTGGCTGGGCGAAAGCGGGCGTGGCGAGAATCGCCAGGGTGGAGAGGAGCAGAAATTTCTTCATTTGGGCCTTAACTGGTGCCTTTCGCATTGCTGACGGATTAACGGGCACACGAAGCAATACTCTTTACCATAGCCCTGAGCCTGTCGAAGGGCACCTAGCCGCAACCCGCCTTCGACACGCTATGGCTACGGTATAGAAATCAAATCCCGCCATCGATCCATGGATAGTTGGCCGCTGTCAGTCCTTCTTTCAAGGCCGCCACACAAGCCGCCAGTGCATGCGCATCGGTGGAGCGCACCACGAAATTCGCCCCGACCCGCCCTTCGCGAAAAAAGGGATAGCTGCCGATCTGGCACCCTTCATGTGCCTTTTCGGTATCGCGCAAAAGCTGCGCAATCTCGCTTTCCGCCACCCAGCTGCCAATCTGGTGCGACAAAAGCGGCGCGCCGCCCTCCAACGTTCCCGTCAGCGCGTCGAGCATTCCCGCGGTGATGTGCGGCACGCCTGCCATGATGAAGATATTGCCCCATTTGATCCCCGGCGCGCCCGACATTTTGTTGGCGATCAGGTCAGCCCCTTCAGGCACGCGTGCCATGCGGAGCCGCTGTTCGGTAATCCCGCCACGCGTTTCGTAATAGCGTGTCAGAATTTCCTCCGCGATGGGATGCAGCACCACCGGCACACCCAGCGCCTTGGCGATTGCATCGACGGTGATGTCGTCATGCGTCGGCCCAATCCCGCCTGTCGTAAACAAATAATCGTTGCGCGCACGCAGCGTGTTGACCGCCTCGACGATCGCGTCCTCCACATCGGGCACCACCCGCACCTCGCGCAGGCGGATGCCCTGCACGTTCAGCCATAAGGCAATCTGGCTGATATTCTTGTCCTGCGTCCGGCCGGAGAGAATTTCGTCACCGATGATGACAAGAGCTGCGGTGTAGATGCGGGGAGAGGTCATATGATTAGGCTTAGCGGGTAAATCGATTATGGGGTAGTGCCTTACCATCGAAATTGTTTCACGCAGAGGCGCAGAGGCGCAGAGGACGCAGAGAAAAAGAATCGCGCGTAGCGCTTTAAAATTGTTTCACACGAAGACACAAAGTCACAAAGACAGCGCTATCTCTTCGTGGCTTCGTGTGAATAAATTTTAATGGCGCTTTGCGCAGGCATATAAACAAACTCTCTGCGTCCTCCGTGCCTCTGCGTGAAACCAAAAAACGGACCCTCGCAAAACAGGATGAGTTCGACTATATCCACTCCCATGAACCAATATGTCGCCGTTACCGCCGCCGAAGCCGCTATCCCCCGCGATGGCATGATCAAACTGCATGGGGAGGAAGGCTTTGCCGGAATGCGCGCCGCGGGGCGTCTGGCCGCCGAAATCCTTGACGCGCTGACCGACTTTGTCGCGCCCGGCGTAACCACGGCGGAAATCGACGATCTGGTGCGAGAGATGACGCTGAAGGGCGGCGCGGTTCCGGCGACGCTCGGCTATCGCGGTTATACGCACAGCTGCTGCACCAGCATCAACCATGTGATCTGCCATGGCATCCCCAATGACAAGAAATTGCGCGACGGCGACATTGTGAACATCGATGTCACCCCGATGCTCGATGGCTGGCACGGCGATACCAGCCGCATGTTCCTGGTCGGCGATGTGCCGGTGAAGGCCAAACGGCTGGTCGAGGTGACCTATGAATGCCTGATGCTGGGCATCGAGCAAGCCAAGCCCGGCAACCGCATCGGCGACATCGCCCACGCCATCCAGACCCATGCCGAAGGGCATCGTTACAGCGTGGTCCGCGAATTTTGCGGGCATGGTCTGGGGCGCCTGTTCCACGACGCGCCGGAGGTGGTGCATGCAGGCCGCCCCGGCACCGGGCCGGAGCTGAAACCCGGCATGATCTTTACCATCGAACCGATGATCAACGTCGGTAAACCGCATGGCAAAGTGCTGGAGGATGGCTGGACGGCGGTAACGCGCGACCGCTCGCTATCGGCGCAGTTTGAACATAGCATCGGCATCACCGAGCATGGCTGCGAGATTTTTACCGCCAGCCCCAAGGGGCTGCATAAGCCGCCTTATTGAGGGGATTCCCTCTACCTCATCTTCGTCACCCCCGCGAAGGCGGGGGTCCATCACCTGAGCTATTGTTTCGCGCAGAGGCGCAGAGGCGCAAAGAGACATCTCTGCGCCTCTGCGCCTCTGCGCCTCTGCGCGAAAACAAGCGTCGGGTAAATTTGAAGGGCAGGTGATGGATTCCCGCCTTCGCGGGGGGGGTATAGTGATAAGACCATTTTTGCGAGGGTATGACCACAGTTTTTAATCCCAATGATATTTCATCTAGTAGTGAAATGTATTTAACCCGCTGCGTTGTAAGGTAAAATGCATTATTCAAATTACGACTTCAACTGCTAAGAAGCTATAGCTTCGGGATCAAGGGTGGCAATTACTAGATAGATTCAAAGCATGATTGCAGATGCGTAGCAGCGGTTCATATTTACAGTCTGTTGTTAGCTCAAGCGATGACGTTGGCAAATGCTTTACAATCGGAAGCGCACGACCGGATCAATTTAGCGGTTTCCAACCTTTTGCAGTTTTGGGCGAAACCGAACGGACAGCCACTTTCCAACGTCATTAGCCGATCAAAAATTTGCGTTGGTAAGTCAAAAAACATTTTGCAGACTTGTTAGCGGGCATTAGCGATGGGTATAAGGAGAAAAGGGGCTGCATTCGCAAATCTGATGTAGTTATTTATAGTGCTAATGGGGGCAAGTAATTTTATGCTTGATCAAATACCAAGCGTTTCTGTTATCAATAAGCGTTATGCGTCGTTCACCATATTCTCCAAGCAAGATTTCACCCGCTCCGATGATAAGCTTTCGCCATTGACCGCCGACATTGGCGAATCAAAGGGAGCGAAGGCATGAAAAAATATCTTCCATTGGCGTTGGGCGTACTGGCTATTTCCGGCTGTATAGCAGCGAGCAGCGTTGGCGCGGATAGCTCCAAGCGCGAGGAGAGCGTCTACTATAAATCGCAGGCGGAGGCGGATGCGGCGCTGGCAGCGTTCGATAAAGCCAATCCGACTTGTCAGCTTTGGACAAACTGGCAGAAGATGTGTTCACGGACGGGAGAGAAAGGGGCAACATATTGTCAAAAGGCGCAAGCTTCTGTGAGGCCATCGGTTCCGTTTTGTACAACAAACGGAGAACTCGATGAAAGTTCGGATATTGATTATTCCGCCCTTCAGTTAGAATCTTATTTGCGTTTTTGCAGCAAAAAAACAGGTGAGGTTTTCAACAATATTCCTGCTTGTATTTGGTTAAGCAATCGACCGTTTAGTGGACTAAATATTCAAGAGCAAAAGCACCCGTGGTGCAAAGCATGGAGAAAGCTCTCACAGTCAGAAACTGGTTACATATGTGATAAACCTGCCATACCTTCTTGGTGTGAGAGAGCCTTAGGTATGCTGCCTCTATACAGAGTTAACGAGCGACCGCTATCTGATGAAAAAGCCGAAGCAATGTTTATGTCTGGCGTGCTCGCTAAGGCAAATTCAGTACCGGTAAATCGACCATATTGCGATAGGAGACGTGCAAATGCCACAAAATAAGTCTTTAAGAATTCCAATAGGCAGATCTCCAAACTTCCTTACAAATGGCGGCTCCGGTATTATGATCGGCGATGGTGTAATGCTTACCGCAGGCCATGTTATGTATGAATTTAATGAGAAGGAGCTTCGTGCTGATCGTGCTATACGGACAATTGCAGGCGCTACGCTTTTTTGGGATCCACGAGATTATTTATCTGCATATAAGGCTACCTACGATGCATTCCCTGCTTCTTTACCAGTTGTTACTGATCCGCGTCTAACAATCAGTAGTCAATTTATTGAGTCGCAGTTGAGAACAAAGGACATCGTTTTTGTAAATTTTGGCGGTAATGTTCGTTCTTCTGACGCAGGCCTTGTTACCTATTTGACACCATCAGATGTCACGACAGATTATTTTGGACTTGTGGCTGGAACAAAATACAAGCGATGGGGCACTACGACCGGAGAAAAAGAAGTTCGGCAAGGATATTTGTCGCTTAATACAATAGGCTTGGAAATAACAGATCCTCAGGCAATTACTCAACCAGGGGACAGCGGCGGTGGGAACTGGATTGAATTTGAAAGCCGTGAGTTTATTCTGGGTAACAATGTATCTTCAAATCTTACTACACGCAGCCAGTCGAGCTACATAAGCCAGAGCGAGTTTTACGAATTAAATCGCCTACTTGAGGGCCAACAGGCGGCGGGCGATAAAACTGCCGATGAACCAACCAATCTGATCGTCGGCTCCTCCGGTGCTGACGGCAGTGATAGCGCGCCGATCAATGGCTCCTTCCGCGCTGACATCGTCCTTGGCCGCGATGGCAAGGATGTTTTGAATGATGGCGATGCGGCAAAGGATACCGTTTACGCCGATGACCAGCTATTCGGTGGCGCGGGCGACGATCACCTCATCGTGGGCGCTGGCAACAACCTGATACACGGCGGCGATTTTCGCCAATATGGTGGCACCGCGCGCGTTGCGCTCGCTGATGACGGCACGGATACCGCGGACTTTGGCGGCGTTACCAATGGCGTGGAAATCCGTTTCCCGGCGGTCGATGCGGCTAATCCCGGCAGCGCCACCATCGACACCCGCTACCAAACGCTTTTGGGTAATGATTTCAATTCGGCGCTGTTCGTAAAAAGCCGCAACATCTCATCATCCAACGAACCGCAGTTCTCAAACACGCTGGTCTCGATTGAGAAGATCAAAGGGTCCGAGACATCCGATGTGCTCTACCTCGGCGAAGCCGCACAGACTGGCGGCGCGATTACCGAGATCGATTTTGGTGGCGAGAATGCCAATGGCTATCCCGGCGGTGATGTGATCGTTCTTGGCTGGAAGGACAAGAAGATCGATGCCCGTCTGACGGACAAGGAAAACCAGACGCTGTCCGGGATTGGCGGGCTAAAGCTCAAAAATGCAGAAAGCATCATTGCCACCGCGAAAGACGACGAGATCCATGCGGCCGCTGGCGGGTTCGTGATTGCTGGCAAAGGTAACGATAAAATTCATTTGCAAGCAGGAACCTTTGCGATCGGCGGCGAGGGAATAGACGAGTTTTACGTCAAAACGAAATATGATGGATCAGACGCCAGCTTTAATAATGATGTCTTCATCCTCGATTTCAAGCCTGGTGAAGACAAACTGTTTGTCGATGGAGTGCTGTTTACCGGATATCAGAAATACACCGAGTATGCTTTGCTAGCTGAAGGCCCTAATGAACGTGGACGCATAAGGCGCTATTGGGCGCAAAACTTAACCAGCCAAAGCACAAGTTCTTTTGTTGGCCTGGAAGGCGTCGATATCAACTCTCAGACATATCTTGAATTGGCCGGAGGCGGCGCTGCTTATCAGGACGGAAAGATACGAAACATCACCGTCGCTGAACTTGATGATGGCACCTATGAAAATCTTGGGCGTGTGCAGTTCATCGATGTGGATGTTGCCTTCAACCAGCAAAACCCGACACGCGAACAGGCCGAGGTTTTGGGTTCATGGGCGAACAGTTCGGTAGACGTGCTTCCGGGTTATACGTTGAATAACTTCTTGAACCTTCATATCGGAAAAATTTGGGTAACGGGGCAAGAGGCATTTCGTCATTCGATCACCGGCGATGCGAATGGAGATCACTCGATATATTTGGGCACCGCGAATACCCTGCCGATCTTGAAAGCCAATGTCGTTGAAGGTGACGATGGTGTTGGGGGGCCACCTTCGAACCTAATTGAAGAATTTACTGGCTTTAAAGCCGATCGACTTACATATTCTATCACCAGTTGGAACGAGTCGCAGCAGGCAACCGTCAGGGTTTTGTCGAGCAGCGATTTGTCGGGTGGCTTGGGCATAGATCCAAGCCTATTTGCTGCTGCCTTCTCCAGCGGCGAAGGCGGAACGGTCACGCCAAGCGACGAATTTTCCTTCATCTATGACGATCAGTTGAAGGTTACCTTGCCCATTGACTTGTCCAACCTCGATTTCAGTGGCGACTATGCGCGCCTTGGCAGTTTTGATCTTTCACAGGCTTCAATTTCAGCATTTTCAAACACTCTTGTATTGCGCGACATGGGAGTACTACCTGAAAAATCAGTATCAGTTACCGGTGCCGCGCGCGATGGGCGTGCAAAAATTGCAGCAGATGGTGATGAAAACCTGCTAGGCACTAACGGCTCGGATTTGCTGATCGGAGGTTCTGGAGACAACATATTGTCATCAGGCAACAGCAACTTCTTCAACTATCAGAGCGACATTCTGGTTGGCGGTGCGGGCGACGATATCTATAATTTCGGCGGAGCCTTCGATAAGTCGATCGTTATGGAGCGGCTTGATCCAGCCGATGAGGCAAATGGTTTCGATGTGCTGTATTTGGACTTTGCTTCAACCGATACGCTGGTCATCGAAGGCAGTAATCCAGATGATGTAAGGCTGTTCCTTCCCCCCTATATTGGCGAAGATGGGGAGGGCTTTGCTGACCCTAATAGAATTCTCACGATTGCCAATCAGCTTTCGGTCAATTCAGACGACTGGATCGAACAGATACGGTTTAGCGATGGCGTAACTTGGACTCGCCAGCAACTAATCGATCAGATAGTCTCGATAGACGAATTCTTCAGTTTTGGTGCTTATGATGATGCACCGAATCTGGTTTCACTTGAAGATTTTTCATTTGCCGAACCAATGTCATCCTATATGTTCGACCGTCTTCGTAGAGATGTGACATATTCTGTTACGTTGTCTGACGGTAATCCCGCACCTGCTTGGATCAAGATTTATCAAGA
>JBOFLS010000269.1:0-3905 GCA_051657985.1 Sphingorhabdus sp.
TAGAGTCTGTCCTGTTTAAGTTGAAACTTCACCGTAGCCCTGAGCCTGTCGAAGGGCGCTTATCGGCTAGGCGTGCTTCGCCCTTCGACAAGCTCAGGAGGCTCAGCACTACGGTTCTATCTAAACAGGACAAACTCTAGGTTTCAATCGCTTGCATAGATTTTTTGCCGTAGTCTTGAGCCTGTCAGTGCATCATCCCTCAGGTCTCCGCCACAGCCAGGTCAGACAAATCCCGGCAACCGCAGGCGGTATAAGCGACCAAGGCATGCTCAACGTTAGAAAACCAATCGCTACGCTTGCCGCAAAAGCAGCCATGGCCGACCATTTCGCCCGCCTGCCGACAACGCCCCGGTCACGCCAGGCGACAAGGTGCGAGCCATAGCGGGGATGGTTCATCAGCCTTGCTTCAAGCGCCGGGCTGCTGCGCGCAAAACAGAAGGCAGCCAGGATCATGAAGGGTATTGTGGGCACAAGCGGCAGGAAAATACCCACTGTTCCCAACCCGACCGAAACCAGTCCCGCAGCCAGATAAAGCCGTTTTTTGATCACGTCTGATGGATGGCCTTTGTAACATAGTAGCTTTCAAGCCCCTCGGGCCCGCCTTCGCTACCAAAGCCCGAATGCTTCACGCCGCCGAAGGGCATGTCGGCGGCGCTGATCGCGGCGGTGTTGATGCCGACCATGCCGGCTTCGATCAGGTCGCCCGCCATATTCGCAGTGCGACCATTTTCGGTGTGCACAAACGATGCGAGGCCGAAGGGCAAGCGGTTGGCCTGTTCTATCGCCTCTTCGAACGTTTTGAATGGGCGGATCAATGCGACCGGACCGAAGGGTTCCTGCGACATGATATCGGCCTCCAGTGGCACATCCGAAAGCACGGTGGGGCGAAAGAAGAAGCCCTTGTCCCTGAAATCCGAATGAGCGTCTGTGCTGCCGCCGATGCCGACACGCGCCCCTTTGGCGATGGCATCCTCGATCAAAACGCCAACCGCCTGTGGTCGCCGCGGGTTGGCAAGCGGACCCATCACGGTTTCGGCTTCCAGGCCGTTACCCACCCGCACCTTGCCGGTGCGTTCGTTGAAACCGGCAACAAAGCGGTCGTAAACGCCTTCCTGCACGTAAAAGCGGGTGGGCGAAATGCAGACCTGGCCCGCATTGCGGAATTTCTGCGTGACAACAATGTCCAGCGTCTTTTCGAGATTGCAGTCGTCAAAAACCAGCACCGGCGCATGCCCGCCCAGTTCCATCGTTACCCGCTTCAGCCCATCGGCGGCAAGCTTCATCAGATGCGTGCCGACAACGGTCGAACCGGTAAAACTCAGCTTGCGGATCACCGGGGAGGCAAGCAGTTGACGGCTGACCATGTCGGGTACGCCAAAGACCAGCTGGACGACGCCCGCCGGTACGCCTGCATCGGCCAGGCAGCGGATGATCCCGCTAGTCGATCCGGGGGTTTCCTCGGCGGGCTTGGCAATGACCGAACAGCCGGTGGCAAGCGCGGCCGCGACCTTTTTCGACATCAACGACGCCGGAAAATTCCAGGGAGTAAGCGAGGCGACCGGACCGACCGGTTGTTTCAGAACCATCGCCCGCTGCCCTGGCGGACGCAGCGCGACACGACCATAGCTGCGTTTTGCCTCTTCGGCGCAATAATCGAAGACGGTGGCGCACGACAGAATCTCGGTCCTTGATTCAGCCAGCGGTTTGCCTTGCTCCATCGTCAGTAGAATTGCCAGTGCCTCGGCTCGTTCGCGAACAAGCGCTGCGGCCTTGTGCAACACCGCGGCGCGTGCGTCGACATCGGTGGCGCGCCATTGGGCGAAGCCTTTTTCTGCTGCCGCCAGCGCTTCCTGCAAATCGTTCTCGGTCGCAACCGGCAATTCGGCGATGGCCTTACCCGTCGCGGGGTTCATTACAGGAAAAACATCGCGGCCCTCGCCGGTACGCCAGCTACCGTTGATGAAAAGCGCCAGGTCGACATCATAATCTTGATTCATCGTGAATTTCCCAAAGGACAAAGTTTCAAAGCCGTGTAGGCATTTTGCACCGTGTTGGAAAGCGAAAGGCCGTCCTTAACCCGCGTTTTACCTTATCCGGCCTAATATCGGCATCCGATGGGATCACAACGAATAACGACAGGAGCGGCAACGCAGCTTGCCAGGCTCTGGCAATGGTTCGCACCGCCGGCACCGCAAAGCATCCGCGAACCGTTGCGTGCGGCGCAAATCGAAAATATCAGCGCCCAGGCACCGATGCTGCTGGGCGTTGCCACGATCAACATCTGCATCATCATGGCAGTCTGCTGGAACAGGGAACTGCCCCTTGCAAGCTACAGCTGGATGGCCGGTCTTGTTATCTACTGCCTTGTCCGCATAGGTGCGTGGCGGCGTATGCTAAACCGCGCCATCCCCATCGAACGCACGCCGCGAATTATCAAAGCGAATATCGTTATGGCATTGGCGATGATGCTTGGTTTGAGTGCCACGACCTCGATTACATTCGCCTTGGGTACGTTCGAACGCGAATTGATGATCCCGGTATCGGTGACATTCGGCGCGATGGCCATCGCCCACTGTTTCTGCACCTTGCGTCCCGCGGCCATCGGGGTGCTTGTTGGCGGCATTACCCCGATTGCGGGATCCCTGATCCTGTTGGGCGACTTTAATGCGATCATGATGGGCTTATCGATGCTGAGCGTCGAGATATTGATGATACGGTTCGTTGCCTCGCAGTATGACCGATTGATTTCACAACTTTTCCTTGAGCAGCAAATTCGCGAACTGGCCAATAGCGATCCCTTGACCGGTTTGCCCAATAGACGGGCCATCATGGCGGCAATCGAAAAGGAAATTGCGCGGTATGAGAAAACGCAAGTTGGCTTTGGCATCGCTCTGCTCGATTTGGATGGGTTCAAGGAAGTGAATGATAGCCTGGGCCATCATGCAGGCGATCTGATGTTGCTGGGGGTCGGTGCGCGACTTTCCGATACGGTTCTGCCCGGGGATAGCGTGGCCCGACTGGGGGGCGACGAGTTCATCATCCTGTTCAGAGATATTGACGAAAAATCGGAACTTTCCTCCCGCGCGACAGCGATGCTTGCCGCGTTATGCCAACCGATTGAGCTGGACGGTCACCGTTTGCCCGTAGCTGCAAGTCTCGGCTATGCGCTTTTCCCGCAGGATGGGACAAGCGTACGTGAAGTTATGCATAGCGCCGACTTTGCTCTCTATGCGCAAAAACGCGTTGGCAAGATTCGCAACAAAGACGGTGCGGTATTGCGCCGATCGGCCTGATCGCGATAAGCCTACAGACGAGGATAGAATAAACCCCCTTTCCAAAATCGATGCGCGCTGCCAGCTTGGCGATCTTTAAAGGTCTGCCCCCGAAGAAGGACGAGCCGATGGCGGAAATAATTACGATAACCGATGGCCTGCGCTTTCCCGAAGCGCCTGTTGTCATGTCTGATGGCCGCGTAATCGTCGTCGAGATCGAGGCCGGGAGGATAACATGCGTACGGCCCGACGGGTCGAAGGAAGTGATCGCCACCCCAGGCGGCGGTCCGAATGGCTTGGCGCTTGGCCCCGATGGCAAGCTCTATTGCTGCAACAACGGTGGTTTCGAATATATCGAGGCGAACGGCTATCTGGCGCCGCATGGTATTGCCAATGATTATTCGGGCGGGCGGATCGAGCGGATCGATATCAATACGGGTGAGGTGGAGATACTTTATAAGTCGGGCGACTTCGGCTGCACCTTGCGCGGACCCAATGATATCATGTTCGATTCGTGTGGCGGTTTCTGGTTTACCGATCATGGCAAGGTCGATTATGCCAAGCGCTGCCATGATATCGTCGGCATATTCTACGCGAAACCGGATGGCAGCTATCTCGAAGAAGTGGTCTTTC
>JBOFLS010000270.1:0-13002 GCA_051657985.1 Sphingorhabdus sp.
CAATAACAACCGTTCGCCCTGAGCCTGTCGAAGGGCTGTCTTGTTTTTCACTATCAGAAAAGAACCGCCCTTCGACAGGCTCAGGGCGTACGGTGTTTGGGGATCGGCCCATGAAACGGTGACCGACAGTTTCTCGTCCACTGATGATGCCGTCAATCTCGCAAGCAACCACATCGTCCCCAAGCAGCGCGACGATGCCCTGTAAGGGGCGGACCCAGCGCAGGCTCTCCGTCGAAGCCGACGCAACACCCCAGCGCTGCGACTTGGACCAGGGGAAAGCGCGGATGATCCCGGGGATCGCCTCTGCCAGCACATCGGCGGTTTTGCGGCCTGGTTTTTCGACAACCGCGAAATAAATGCCATCGCGCTCAACCAACTGGTCTTGGCTGAGGCCGACCTTGCGCAGGAAGCCCTCCATCGCCTGCGTCGGCGCGCCGGCCTTTGGTCCCTTGGTTTCTTCGAACACGGCCTGCGTTTCCAGCGGCAGCCCTTTGGCAATCAGCGCAAGTCGACGCGGCGTTGCATAAGTGACGATCTCGCCAGCCTTCAGCCCGGCCTTGTCCAGCTCGGCCGAAAACAGCCTTGCGAGATCATCGCGCGCCTTATCTTGCATCCTTGCAGGGATTTCTTCCGAGCGGAGTTCGAGCAGAAAGTTGGTCATGCTGCGCCTCCAGCAATTAAATAGGGACAGTCCCTATTTAATTTTTTTATAGGGCCAATGCTCGGAAAAGCTTGGTTTAAATTTAAATAGGGACAGTCCCTATTTAATTGCGTTGCCATCAAGCCGTCCACCCGTTCTTCGCCATCCACGCCGCGCAGCTGCCCTTGGCGAGATCGCGCACGCGACCGATATAGCTTGCCCGTTCCTGCACGCTGATCACGCCGCGCGCCTGCAACAGGTTAAACAAATGGCTGGCTTCGATCGCCTGGTCATAGGCAGCAAGCGGAATATCTGCCTCTATGCAACGTTTGCATTCGGCCTCCGCTTTGGCGAACCCATCGAACAGCGATGCAGTGTCCGCGATCTCGAAATTATATTTCGAATGCTGTTTTTCATTCTCAAGGAAGACGTCGCCATAGGACACGCCGCGATCGTTAAACTTAAGGTCGTAAACCCGGTCGACACCTTGAATATACATGGCCAACCGCTCCAACCCATAAGTCAGCTCGCCCGCCACCGGCTTGCAATCGAAACCGCCCATCTGCTGGAAATAGGTGAACTGCGTCACTTCCATCCCGTCGCACCAGACTTCCCAACCAAGGCCCCAAGCGCCCAACGTGGGCGATTCCCAATCATCCTCGACGAAGCGGATGTCATGCTTCAGCGGATCGATGCCGATCGCGTCCAGACTGCCCAAATACAGTTGCTGCAGATCGGGCGGGCTGGGCTTCATGATCACCTGATATTGGTAATAATGCTGCAACCGATTGGGGTTTTCGCCATAGCGCCCGTCGGTTGGGCGGCGGCTGGGCTGCACATAGGCGGCATTCCATGGGCTGGGCCCTAATGCGCGAAGCGTCGTCGCCGGGTGAAAAGTTCCTGCACCCACACGCATATCATAAGGCTGCAGGATGACGCAGCCTTGCTTGCCCCAATAATCGTGAAGCGCAAGGATAAGATCCTGAAAGGTCAATGGCTCTGCCGTGGACATATTCGTTCTCTGGGCCAGCCCCTTGGCGGATGAAGGCGGCTAAATCAAGTCGCGCTCGGCAAAAATCGAGCATTTGCTCTTGCAAAGAACCCTGTGCCGTCTACCTCTGCTCCATAATGGAGTTAACAACAGGACATCGTCATGAAATCTTTCAGATTTAAAACATTCATCACCGCGTCGGCGGCGATGCTCCTGTCCTTAGCCGCCACTGCTCAGGATATCCCCAGCGAGGCACCCGAAGCCGTAAAGGCGCTGGATCCTACTCCCGTTCAAACCGTCGATGTCGATCCTGCGCTTTGGGTAGTCAAAGATGAAGACACGACTATTTATCTCTTCGGTACCGTTCACATCCTGAAACCCGGCATGGGCTGGTTCGACGAAGCGGTAAAGGATGCGTTCGACAAGTCGGATCGGCTGGTTATGGAAATCGTCGAGCCCGATGCGGCAACCACGCAGGCGTTGTTCGCTAAATATGGCATCGACAAGAGCGGTAAGCCGCTGACATCCAAAATGAACGAAGCGGACAGGGCGATTTACACCAGGGCAATGGAGAAGGTCGGGCTACCGGTTGCTGCATTCGAACCACTTGACCCTTGGGCTGCTGCGGTCACCATGCAGGTCGTTGGTCTGCAGAAAAGCGGTTACGATGCAACCAGCGGCGTCGAAACGCAATTGAAGGCAGCGGCAAAGGCAACGAACAAGCCGATGGAGGGCGTTGAGACGATGGAGGGGCAACTCGCGATTTTCGATACGCTATCAGAAGAGACGCAACTGCAATTTCTGATCGAAGGGGCAAAGGCGGTCGACGAGATGACGACAACGATGGACAATATGGTCACGCTTTGGGCAAAACCCGATCCCGACGGGCTCGCAAAACTGATGAATGAAGGACTGACCGATCCAAAACTTTACGCAGCGCTTCTGACCAACCGCAATGCAAACTGGGCGGCATGGATCGACCGGCAGATGGACAAACCCGGCATCATATTCATGGCAGTGGGCGCGGGTCATCTGTCAGGCACGACCAGCGTGCCGCAATTGCTTTCGGCTTATGGGTTGAAGGCAGAGCGCGTCGCGTATTGAGCTTGCATCTGTGCGCCCTTTCGCTTAAGGGCGCGCGCTTGCCGTAATGGTCATCCCTGGAGGCGTGACGGCAAATTAACAAAACTATTGGAGATTAGATATGAGCGATCAGCTGACATTGTCGGCCGAGCCGCGCGAACGGGCTGGCAAGGGAGCCTCCCGTGCATTGCGTCGCGAAGGCCGTGTACCCGCCGTGATTTATGGCGACAACAAGGAACCCGAAACCATTCATGTCGAAGAAAAGGCGCTGATAAAGGCGCTAATGACCGGCCATTTTTCGAACAGCATTGTCGAAGTGACGGTAGGCAGCGCGACCACGCGCACCCTGCCCAAGGACGTCGCGTTCCATCCTGTCACCGATCGCCCGCTGCATGTGGATTTCATGCGCCTTGCAAAGGACGCTACCGTAGCCGTCGAAGTACCCGTCTCGTTCGCCAATGAAGAAGCTTCGCCCGGCCTGAAGCGTGGTGGCGTACTCAACATCGTGCGTCATGAACTCGAACTTATCTGCGACGCCAATCGTATTCCCGATGAAATCGTGATCGATGTAACCGGTTTCGATGTCGGCGACTCGATTCATATCAGCCATGTGAAACTTCCCGACGGTTCGAAGAGCGCGATCACCGACCGCGACTTCACTATCGCAACGATTGTTGCCCCTTCCGGTCTGAAGAGCCAGGAAGGCGATACGACCAAGACTGAGGCTGAGTAAGCGCCATCTAGCCCCTCCTCCTCCTCCTCCGGGGGAGGGGTATCGTATTACGATATCCGTTCGTTCTGAGCTTGTCGAAGGGCTGTACTGTTATACTGGAGCCGTCAAAAAAGAACGGGGCTTCGACAAGCTCAGCCCGAACGGTTATGGGTTTGAGTGTAACTATCTTGGGGAACGCTCTGTTGCAAATCTGGGCAGGCCTTGGCAATCCGGGACCGCAATATGCGATGCACCGGCATAATGTCGGCTTTATGGCGGTCGATGCGATCGCCGACCGTTTCGATGCCCCTGCCCCTCAAAAGAAATTTCAGGGCTGGGTACAGGAAATCCGCATCGGCGGCGACAAGATCGTCTTGCTGAAACCCGCCACTTTCATGAATGAAAGCGGCCGCAGCATTCGCGCCGCGATGGATTTCTATAAACTGACATCCGGAGACGTAACCGTCTTCTACGATGAGCTAGATCTGGCCCCATTCAAGCTGAAGGTGAAGCGCGGCGGCGGTGCTGCCGGGCATAATGGCATCCGTTCGACAACCGACCATATCGGCGCGGATTTCCGCCGGGTGCGGCTGGGCATTGGCCATCCGGGGCACAAGGACAAGGTGACGGGCTATGTGCTCGGCAATTACGCCAAAAGTGAAATCGACCCACTGGCCGACCTGCTCGGCGCT
Source organism: Sphingorhabdus sp. (assembly GCA_051657985.1). Classification (GTDB taxonomy): domain Bacteria; phylum Pseudomonadota; class Alphaproteobacteria; order Sphingomonadales; family Sphingomonadaceae; genus Sphingorhabdus_B. The sequence goes on from JBOFLS010000270.1 coordinate 4,119, forward strand.
CTCTCGGCAGAGGCGGATTGGCTCGCCAAGGGTGACGACGTGCGATTTATGAATGAGGTGGCACTACGGTTGCAGGATTGAAGGCATCACTACGGCGGAAACGCTGGCTGGACTCACGTTCTCCGGGACCCCACTTATCGTAGCAACTGGAAGGAGAACGAAGATGTCCGTTATCGAACGCCGAAATATCCTCAAATCCACGCTTGCAGCAGGTGCTACTATTGCCATTCCCGGCGTTGTCGCCGCTGCGCCAAAGTCACTGGCGGGTAAATCCGTGCTGATTACCGGATCCTCATCGGGTTTTGGCTACCTTGCTGCCCTCCATCTGGCGCGTCAGGGTGCGAAGGTAATCGCCAGCATGCGAAACCTGCCGCGCAAGGAAGCGGATGAGTTGAAGGCTGAGGCGGCGAAGGAGAAGCTCGACGTCCACATCGTCGAGATCGACGTCACCTCCGACCAGCAGGTCGCTGCGGGCGTTGCCGAGGCTGGGAAGATCGCAGGCGGGCCGCTCGACATCCTCGTCAACAATGCCGGCATCGGTTATGCCGGGCCGATCGAGCTGCAGGACATGAGGGCGACGCAGTTGATCTTCGACACCAATGTCTATGGACCTCACCGCATGGCGCGCGCGGTGCTGCCGGGCATGCGCAAGGCAAAGCGCGGGCTTATCTTCAATATCTCGTCGCAGCTTGGCCGCGTGATCGTGCCTTCGTCGGGGCACTATTCGCCGACCAAATTCGCGCTCGAGGCGATGAGCGAGGCAATGGCCTATGAACTGATGCCGCACAATATCGAGGTCTGCGTGATCCAGCCGGGCGGCTATCCGACCAAGGTGTGGGTCAACCGCAACCGGTTGGCACGGGAACTGCGCGACCGCTTGAGTCCCGAAGAGGCAGCGGCCTATCCCGCACTGGTTGAACGGATGGGCGTGGAAGATGGCTCAGGCCGCAGCGCCGATCCAATGGATGTCCCTCGCGCCATCGCCGAAATCGCCGCCATGCCGGCTGGTACCCGCCCACTGCGCCGCGCCGTGCATCCCGGCAGCAAGCCGCAGGAGGCGATCAACAAGGTCTCGGCAGAGACGCAGTTGGCTATGCTGGGCAATTCCCCTTTTGGCCCATGGGTAAAGGCAGTTCACGACTGAGTCTGGCCTTTCCTCGCCACTCCCGCTAGAGCGCCCGCAATTCACATCCCGAAGAGGACATTATGGGTTTCAAATGCGGTATCGTGGGTTTGCCCAATGTAGGCAAGTCCACCCTGTTCAACGCGCTGACCGAGACGCAGGCGGCACAGGCGGCGAATTATCCTTTCTGTACGATCGAGCCCAATGTCGGTGCGGTCGCGGTGCCCGATCCGCGGCTGCATACCATCGCGAGGATCGGCAATAGCGCCAAGGTGATCGAGACGCAGTTGAGCTTCGTCGATATCGCCGGGCTGGTGCGCGGCGCATCGAAGGGCGAAGGGCTCGGCAACCAGTTTCTTGCCAATATCCGCGAGGTCGATGCGATCGTCCATGTGCTGCGCTGTTTCGAAAATGACGATATCCAGCATGTCGACAACAGGATCGATCCGATTTCGGATGCGGAGACGGTCGAGACCGAATTGATGTTGGCGGATCTTGAGAGCCTGGAAAAACGCGTGCCCGCCTTTCAGAAAAAGGCAACCGGAGGCGACAAGGAAGCAAAAATTGCCGCCGCTGTACTAGGCCGCGCGCTCGATCTGCTGCGCGATGGCAAGCCGACCCGCTTGGTTGTACCCAATGATCCGGAAGAAGAGCGGCTGTTCAAACAGGCACAGCTCCTGACCTCAAAACCGGTTCTTTACGTCTGCAATGTCGAGGAAGCGTCGGCTGCGGAGGGCAATACGCTTTCGGCCAAGGTCTTTCAGAAAGCAAAGGCGGAAGGCGCGGAGGCGGTCGTCGTATCCGCCGCAATCGAAGCCGAGATTTCGACTATGCCAGCCGAGGAGCGCGAGGTGTTTTTGGCCGATCTGGGTCTATCCGAAACCGGCCTGGCGCGTGTTATCCGCGCCGGATACGAATTGCTGCACCTCATCACCTTCTTCACTGTCGGCCCCAAAGAAGCACGCGCGTGGACGGTGTTCAAGGGAGCAAAGGCTCCACAGGCAGCGGGCGCGATCCACAGCGATTTCGAAAAAGGCTTCATCCGCGCCGAGACGATGGCTTACGAGGATTATGTGCAGTATAATGGCGAGGCCGGAGCCAAGGAAGCGGGCAAGTGGCGTAGCGAAGGCAAGGATTACGACGTCAAGGACGGCGATATCATGCTGTTCAGGTTCAATGTTTGATAGAAAGTATAAGCTCTCCTTTTGTGGATTGGCCTATTTTTATCCGTTCGCCCTGAGCGATGACCGAAGCCGAATGGCTGAGGGCGTGTATCGAAGGATCGTTCACCTTCGATGGCCTTCGGCTCCGATACGGTATTTCCCCTTCGACAAGCTCAGGATCAGCACCTACTTAAGGGCGAACGGATAGTAGGAATCTTCAATTAAGGTCCGGACCCTAAGAACTGAGAGAGTCTGGCGAAGAAGCTTTGTCCATATCGCTACCCAACATCCGATAGACCGCCACCGAAAGCGCCAGGATCAACACCGTTACCGCCGTGGCCAAGGCGGCATCGACCCCGGTTTCGATAAACGGTATCCCGTTCGATCCGGCAATAAGACGACAGACAAGCCCGACCATCAACCCGACTATGATTGCCGTCAGGCTGGCGATGAAGGCGACGATCAGCGTCAGGAAGAAGATCGCCCAACCGTTGCCTTTGCTCATGCCCCAGGTGCGTGAGAGCACTCCGGAAAAGCCGCGTTCGCTTTCGCTGATGGTTACTACACCCAAAGGCATCAGCCGACCCGCGACATACAATCCCGGCACGATGAACGATATAAAGCCAAGCACCGTCATCGCGCTGCCCGCCAATTGCACGATGAAGTAAAAAGGCAGGAAGGCAAGCGCCTTGGCAAGAACAGCGCCGATAGTCGGGATATCTTTCCGCGCCAGCAGCACATAGAGCGCAACCCCGCCGAAAAAGCCCAACAGGCCGGTCGCCAGCAGCAACGGCCAATTTTCAGCATAATAGCTTTGGAATGCTTCTAGATAAGCCGCAAACGTAGTAACCCCTTCCATATCGGGTTGGCCTGCAAAAAGCCGCCCGATCCAGTCGGGCAGGAAAACGAACAATGCAGCAATGGCGACCACGCCATCTCGATGCGTGCGCAACAATGTCAGCGTAACGGCCCAGGTTTGCGAATAGTCGATTTTACGGGTCACGGCATTCTCCTGTGTCATGCAGGCGTTAAGGCCAGGCAGCGGGGCTGGCAAGGGCGGTCGTAACGCGCTAAGGCCATGACATGCAGGCAATCGGCGATATCGACTGGGACATTTCGGAAAGCCTAATCCCTTATCTGGAAGGCCTTGCTCGCATGGAGGCACAGCAAATGGCGATCCGCGACGAAGGTGCAAGGGAGCTTGTCTGGCTGCTCGAACACCCGCCGCTCTATACCGGCGGCACCAGCGCCGATCCGGCCGAACTGCTCAGTCGGCAATTTCCGGTTTATGCCACCGGGCGCGGAGGGCGTTATACCTATCATGGACCGGGACAGAGGGTCGGCTATATCATGCTCGACCTTGCCCGGCGGAGCAAGGATGTGCGCTGTTACGTCCATGCACTTGAAGGCTGGGTGATTGACGCGCTTGGCGCCTTCGGCGTCGCAGCCCGCCGCGCGGAGGGACGGATCGGCATCTGGTGCGACACTCTTTCGGGACAAGAAGCAAAGATCGGTGCGATCGGTGTGCGCGTGCGTCGCTGGGTGACGGCGCACGGCTTTGCCGTGAATGTGTCCCCGGACCTTTCGCATTTCGGCGGTATCGTGCCCTGCGGCATAGCTGAATATCCGGTCACTAGCCTTGCCGACCTTGGTATCGATGCGAGCCTTGCCGACTTCGACGCGGCGCTGGAGGCGACTTTTCCGGATTTTCTGAACGCGCTTGCAAAAGGTGGAAGCTCTTGCGACTTATCGACCGATGACAGTAACCCGAACCCTAGCCCTGAGCCTGTCGAAGCACGTTTCGCTGCGAGACGTTCTTCGACAGACTCAAGGCTAGGGTGAAAATTCAGTTTAAGAGGATAATATGCGTCATACCCTGATCCTTCTGGCTTTTGCTATCCCGGCCCTATCCGCCTGTGGTGGCAGCGACAATGCCGACAGCAAGGTTACCGAAACCCGCATGGACGATATTGACAGCGTCGAAGGCACAATCAGCGATGAGATGATCCCCTCCGATGAAAATACGGAAATGGCCCCGATTGAAGCAACGCCTCCGCCGGCTGCAAAGCCTAAAACGGGGGATAAGGGTGATGAGAACAAGCCAGAAGCTGAAGAAAAGACTGCTGAACCACAAGATAAAGAGAGCGAATGAATTCCGTCGCACCAGCGAAGGCTGGTGCCGCTAGAGGCCCGGCACGACAGCCTTGAATTTATCCTCCAGCGCCCCGGGCCCGCCCTGGGTGACGAGCATAATAGAGAAAGGTCGAGATGCCCTCACTCCTAGCGGAACCACTCACACTCCCTTGTGGCGTAACCCTGCCCAACCGGCTTGCCAAGGCGGCGATGACCGAGGGGCTGGCCGATATATACGGACGCTCCACAGCCGCACTCGACCGGCTCTATCTTGGCTGGAGCGAAGGAGGGGCGGGGATGCTGCTATCGGGCAATATTCAGATCGATGGCGATCATCTGGAGCGCCCCGGTAACATCATTATCGACCGCGACGCCGATGAAGAGGCAAAGCGCGCTTTGGCGCATCTTTCGGCGGCGGCAACACGCAATGGCAATCATTTCTGGGCACAGCTCAGCCATGCCGGGCGACAGACGCAAAAGCTTATCAATCCGACGCCCAAGGCTCCTTCAGCCGTAAAGCTCGGTCTGCCGGGCGGGCAGTTCGGCAAACCGATTGCGCTGACAGAAGAAGAGATATTGGGCCTAATCGGTCGGTTCGGTACAGCCGCGCGTGTGTGCAAGGATGCAGGGTTTACCGGCGTGCAAATCCATGCCGCGCATGGCTATTTACTATCGCAGTTCCTAAGCCCGCGTTCGAATCAGCGTGACGATCGCTGGGGGGGTAGCCTGGAAAACCGGGCGCGGATGCTGCTGTTTACGATCAACTCGGTGCGCGCCCAAGTAGGCTCGGCTTTTCCAATATCGGTAAAATTGAACAGCGCCGATTTTCAGCGTGGTGGGTTCGATTTTGAAGACAGCTTGCAGGTGGCACACTGGCTGCAGGATGCCGGCGTCGACCTCATCGAGATTTCGGGCGGTAGTTATGAACAACCCAAGATGATGGATATTGCAGGCATGGAAGAGGCAGAGCAACAAAATGTCGCTACCTCTACCCTGCAACGCGAGGCCTATTTCATCGACTTTGCAAAGGCGATGCGCGGCCAGGTTAAAATTCCGCTGATGGTCACTGGCGGTTTTCGTACCCGGTCGGCGATGGAGCAGGCGCTAAAGCAGGGCGCGGCCGATCTCATCGGGCTTGCTCGTCCCTTATGTTATCTGCCCGATGGCCCGAAGAAATTGCTGCGCGGGATGGAGATGCTGCCGCGCAAGGAGAATGAGCTTCAGCTTTTCCCGCCATCGCTGCAATGGCTGAAAAAGATCAAGACGATGCGCGCCCTGGATGGCTTTGCCGGGCAATATTGGTTCTATGCCCAGCTCTATGCTATCGGTAGAACAGGTCGCCCCGCCCCCGAACGTACGGTGTTTCAGGCAATGCGCGAGGTCGAAGCCGCGCATAAGCAATGGATGAAGGAACGGCGGGCGGCGTTAGGGTAATTAGGGACTACCCCTAATTAGGGGGCTGGACCCTAAAGAACATCAGCCCTGAGGGCTTTGCGATCGAGCTTGCCAATCATCGTCTTGGGCAGTGCATCGCGCACCATAACGCCTACTACTTTTTCATGTTTGCCCAATTGCGGATTGAGCCAAGCGGTCAGCTCCTCGCCGGTCGCAGTTTCGCCCTCCTTCAAGGTCACGAACGCCTTAGGTCGTTCGCCCGCATAGCTGTCAGGTATCCCGATCACGAGCGCTTCCTTGATTGCGGAATGCTTGTAGAGAATATCCTCAATCTGGCTCGGAAACACCTTGAAACCGCCGACCGCAATCATGTCCTTCAGTCGGTCGACGATGAAGATGAAGCCATCCTCGTCGATCGTCGCGACATCGCCGGTGCGCAGCCAGCCATCAATAAAAACCTCTGCGGTCGCCTCGGGCTTGTTCCAATAGCCTGCCATCATCTGTGGCCCCCTGGCAACGAGTTCGCCCGGTTCACCGGCGGGCGCATTCTTAGTCGGATCCTCCTTATCGACAAGGCGCACCTGCGTTCCCGGCACCGGCTGGCCGATGCTGCCGGTCTTGTTTAGGCTCTCATAGGGATTGCATGATATCACCCCCGAGCTTTCGGTCAGGCCATAGCCTTCGATTACCACCGCCTGAGTCGCCATCTCGAACCTTTCCTTCAATTCTGCGGGCAAAGGTGCACCGCCCGAAATGCAGGCGCGCAGGCAGGTGAAATCGGTCTTGGGCAATTCAGCGTTGTCGAGCAGGGCCTGATACATGGTCGGCACACCGGGAAGTGCCGTCAACCGTGTCCGCGTCACCGCCTTAAGCGCCGCTCCCGCTTCGAAACGGGGCAGCATCACGATTTCTCCGCCATTGTCGACCGTGCGATTGAGCACAGTACAGTTGGCGAAAACATGAAAGAAGGGAAGCACCCCCAATATGCGGTCGGCAGCGGGCTGGTCCGGATTGTTTACGCGGCTGTGCGGATCGATCATGTTCACCTGCCGGGCATTGGCGCTGATATTCTGGTGCGTCAGCATTGCCCCCTTGGGTGTACCGGTTGTGCCACCCGTATATTGCAACTGCGCCACATCGGTTTCCGGATCGCACGGCGGCGGCGTATAGGCGCCATCATTGGCGATAAAATCGGCAAATCGCGTGATGCGTGCGTCATAGGGGATTGTTGCGATCTCGGTTTTTTTGAATAAGCGGTAAGCCCAGCTTTTCATTTTGGGCAAAACCTCGGCAACGCTGCCGACAATCAACTGTTTCAGTTCCGACTTTTCAAGCACCTTGATCGCGGTTGGCAGCAAGGCGGCCGCTGAAACGGTGACAAGCAGTGTCGTGCCGCTATCGGCCACCTGATGCCTGAGTTCGTCGACGGTATAGAGTGGCGAGAAATTGACGACGGTCGCTCCTGCCGCCATCGCACCATAATAGGCGGCGATATAATGCGGTACGTTGGGCAGGAACAGACCGACATGGTCGCCCTTTCCTATTCCTTGATCTTGTAGCCCCCTGGCAAATCGACGTGCGGCGTGCGCCATTTCGGCATAACCAAACTTGCGCCCAAGAAAGTCGGCAAGCGGGGCGGTTCCCATGCGTTCGGCGGAACGGAAAAACATCTCATGCACGGCAAGCGGCGGAAAGTCTTGTTCCCATTTGGCAGGATGCAAGTAGTTGGTCAGCCAAGGATTGGCAGTCGTCATCAAATTTTTCCGTCTGTCCGTTCGCTGCCCTTGCAAAGACAGGGGCTCATTATTTCTATCGGTTTAAACCATAAGGCAAGATAGGCACTAGCCATTTTATCCTGAGCGCCTGCCTTCGCTGATGGTCGACAGGGTGGTGCGGCGTGATCTTTAAAGTCAAAATCGAGCCGCATGATACCAGCCCACACCATCCACATTATCCATTTTCGCACGGCCAGTGGCAACAAGGTGCACCAGATGGGCATGCGCTTCGCCTGTAGCGAGGCCGAAGACCGTCTCGTCGATTTCCCGGTCGAACAGCAATGCGAAGGTATCCACCGCACGCATCGGTTTTTTGCGAAGCGCCGCCTCAAGCTTGTCCAGCCGATCATGATGCCCCTCAGCCAGCTTGTCCAACCGCACATGCACGCCGCGAAACGGTTCGCCATGCGCGGGCAGTACGAGCATATCGGTCGGAAGAGTGCGGCGGAACTTGGCGATGGAATCGAGCCATTCGCCAAGCGGATCGGCATCGGGTTCGCTATCCATGATCGATACGTTGCTGGTGATCCGCGGCAATACCTGATCGCCGGCTATAATTACGCCATTGTGATGATCGACCAGGCACGAATGTTCGGGCGTGTGTCCGCCGCCGGTCAGCACCTGCCAGACGCGGCTGCCGATGCGCACATGCTGGCCTTCATCGAGGCGACGATGACCGGTGGGAAGCTGCGAGACGGCCTTTGCGAAACTCCCGAAGCCCCGCTTGCGCACATCATCGATCTGCTGGTCCGAATAGCCTTGAAAGCGGCGGCGGGCGAGCACATCCTTCGGCGGCTCCTCGCGCTGATCGGCAACCAGCATCCGTGCCATCAGCCATTCGGTACGGTTCATCCACACCTGCACTTTGTTACGGTTGGCAAGCCAGCCCGCACAACCGACATGATCAGGATGGAAATGCGTCACAAAAATTCGGGTCATACGACGGTCGGCAAGCTGCCCTTCAAGCAGGCCTTTCCATTCCTCAATCACTTTGGGCATGAACAGCCCGGTATCGGCTATGGCAAAGCCTTCCCCCTGTTCATCCTGATCGTCGAGAAGCCAGATATTGATATGATTGAGGTTCCCCGGCACCGGCATTCGCGTCCAACCCAAGTCGGGGGCAAGCGGATAGATTTCGCCATAGCCCGGGGCATGGCCACCCAGCGGATAAGTCAGCCCCTTGATCTCGACCGCGGTAAAGCCGTGATCCTCAAGGCTCATATCGATGCGGTGAAGGGTTTCGACAGCTTGCATGGGACTCGCCGTGCCCGATGCAGGCATGATGCGCAATGGTG
>JBOFLS010000271.1:0-16905 GCA_051657985.1 Sphingorhabdus sp.
AGCTTGTCGGCGCCAGTCCGCAATATATGCGGATTCAGCGTGATATCCGGCAGCGCATTGAGTCGCACCAGCTCCAGCCGCGCGACGCGCTCCCGCCCGAGCGTGAACTTGCGGACGAATATGGCGTTTCCCGCGTTACCATCCGTAAAGCGATCGATGGGCTGGTTCAGGAAGGCCATCTTTCACGCCGTCAGGGTGCGGGAACCTTTGTCGTTGGCCGCGTGGAAAAGCATTTTTCCCGACTAACGTCTTTTTCGGATGATATGGGCGCGCGGGGAATGAGGGCGAGTTCTCGTTGGCTTTCCAAATCTGCGGGCAGCGTGACCCCCAATGAAGCTATCACCATGGGATTGAGCCCGGGCACACAAGTTTACCGGTTTGCGCGCATTCGCGAAGCTGATGGCAGTTCCATGGCGTTGGAATATTCAACCATATTGGGAAGCGCGCTGCCGGGAATTGAGACCGTCGGGGATTCGCTTTATGCCGCGCTGGAGACGACCGGCTCACGCCCTTTTCGCGCGCTGCAAAGACTTCGCGCCGTGCTTTTTGATAAGGAACAAGCCAAGCTGCTCGACATTGAAGCCGGTGCTCCCGGCTTGTTCATCGAACGACGCGGTTTCCTGCGGGATGGGACGCCCGTCGAATTGACACAAAGCTGGTACCGCGGTGATGCCTATGATTTCATTGCCGAACTGACGGCGGGACAATCGTGAGGCTGCTGGCAAACGAGCCCAGCCTGATGCACCTTGAGGCGGCAGAGGCAGCTGCCATGGTGCGTCGCCAGATATCCCAGCATTCGGTTGCTTTACAAAAAGTTGGAGAAAGGTTGCGCGGTTCGCACTTCCCTTTCATCGTCACATGCGCTCGCGGAAGTTCCGACCATGCGGCGCTTTACGGAAAATATCTTTTTGAAACACAGCAAAGGATCGTCGTGGCGTCCTTTGCGCCATCGGTCGGCTCGATCTACGGGAGCTGCCCAAATATAGGCAAGGGGTTGTGCATTGCCATTTCGCAATCGGGGCAGAGTCCCGACCTGCTTGCCGTGGTGAATGAAGCGAAACGGCAGGGCAGCCTGACACTGGCTATCGTGAACGACGAAGCTTCGCCGCTTGCAAAAATTGCGGACATATTGCTGCCGATTTGTGCCGGGGTGGAGCGCAGCGTGGCCGCGACCAAAAGCTATATCGGATCGTTGTCGCTGCTTATTGCCCTTTCCGCGCATTGGTCGGGTGACGAAGGGCTACTGACGGCGTGGCAATCGCTTCCTGAGCTTATTGAAAGATCTTGGGAATTGGATTGGACGCCGCTTAGCGATCATCTGCAGACTGCCCTTGGTTTATATGTCATTGGTCGCGGGCCTGGATTGGGGATCGCAAGCGAGGCTGCCCTGAAATTCAAGGAGACATGCGGCCTGCATGCCGAAGCGTTCAGTTCTGCAGAAGTGCGGCACGGCCCGATGGCGTTGGTAAATCGTGATTTTCCTTTGCTTCTTTTCCGTCAAGACGATCAGAGTGCAAGCGGACTGGAGGAACTTGCAACTGCAATGATGAAACGCGGGGCGCCGCTATTTGCCGCGCGTGGCATTCAAAGCTCTGGCAGCGGCACGACCTTACCTGCATTGGAGGCACATCCGCTAATCCAGCCCATTTTACAGATTCAAAGTTTTTATCGAATGGTCGATGCGTTGGCCCTTCGCCGCGGTTTCGATCCGGATAATCCGCCGTTGCTTAATAAAGTGACCGAGACGATTTGATGGCGGTTGCTTTTCACAATGGCCGCTGCCTTTTACCGACAGGATTTGTCAATGATCATGCGGTAATCGTCGAAGCCGACCGAATCGTGGCCGTGGTGCGGAACGAGGAAATACCCATTAATGCCGAGCGGATGGATCTTGGCGGTCGAATGATGCTTCCAGGTCTTGTCGATGTCCAGGTAAACGGCGGCGGCGGTGTCTTGTTCAACGATGCGCCCACAGTCGACGCGATCCGCACCATCGGCAAGGCGCATCGCCGTTTTGGCACCACCGGCTTTCTGCCGACATTGATCAGTGACGATCTGCAAACCGTATCACGCGCCATAGCGGCAGTTGACGAAGCAATTGCGGCGGGTGTGCCGGGGGTATTGGGCATTCACATCGAAGGCCCCTTTCTCAATCCGGCGCGCAAGGGCATTCACGACGCAGCCTTTATCCGCAAGATCGACCAGGAGGGGATGGAGATCGTTACCGGGCTGAAAAACGGTAAAACGTTGATCACTCTTGCGCCCGAATGTGTAGAGCCGCACATGATCGCCAAGCTGGTAAGCAAGGGCGCGATTGTTTCTGCCGGGCATACCGATGCCAGTTTCGATCAAACCCGATCGGCGCTTGCTGCAGGGCTCTCGGGCTTTACTCATCTGTTCAACGCCATGTCGCAAATCACTGCCCGTTCGCCCGGCGTAGTGGGCGCTGCCTTGAATGACGAACATAGCTGGTGCGGGATTATCGTCGATGGCCTTCATGTCGACCCCGTCAATCTCAAAATCGCCCTTCGTGCGCGGGGCGGGCATGAAAAATTCATGCTCGTAACCGATGCGATGCCCAATATTGGGGCCGATCTGACCGAGTTTCAGTTGCAAGCGCACAAGATCAACGTAAGCAATCAGGCTTGCCGCAATCAGGATGGCACTCTTGCAGGAGCCAATCTCGATATGTTCAGGGCGGTGCGGCTGGCGCACGAATTGCTCGATCTGCGATTGGAAGACGCGATAGCGATGGGTTCGATCAATCCAGCGCGGTTCTTGGGTCTGGATGCCGACTATGGCTCCATTGCAACAGGGAAATATGCCAATCTGCTGATCGTCGACGAAACCGGACGGCTGGAACAAACAATCACGGCCGAGGCTGGCAGCATCCAAATACAGGATGATCTCTGCGCATAACTTTTCCAACCATTCGGCTTCTATGGCTTGACTGTCATGGATGCCCTAAAAGAATAGTATGATGCGAAAATGGGACAGACCCTCGAAACGATCAATCGCACACTATAACCTTTACAGTTTTGCAATAAGCTGGAGATAGCCGCGCAAGCCGGTCGAAAAACGACCTGTGACATAAAACATCGTTGTTATGGCAAATCTGGAGCGGGCGAAGGGATTCGAGCGTTAGCATCGATATTGTCCGCTAAAGTATGATGCCCAAACTACACTTGTTTTCGGTAAAGCCTAAGCGTTGTCGGAGCCCATGCCTACTTCTTCGTGTCTCTTGGAAGACCTTTTTGCGCGGTTTTAATTTCTGAAATGACTTTGTCAGCCGCTTCATGACGCAACGCCTTAACTTTTGCCTTAAACTTATGATATTCACGCTCGGCATGTTTTTTAGCGTCCTTCATAGATACACTTCCGCCAAAACGCAGCACTGACCGACCTAAATTCTTCAACTGCTTGTCAAGTAAATTGCCAGCTTCAACCATTGTCTTCAAGCGCCCAATATCCAGCTGATCTTCAAATATGTCGAGCAGGATCGTGGTAAGGCGATTAAGTTCCTTGATTTCTCGCTCTGCCAGATAGTTCTTCGACGTAGTGACATCCGCTTTTCTTATGTTGTCATTCGGCCATGTTTGAAGGCCCATATTGGGTACATTGGAATCAGCTCTACTGTTGAGCACTTCAGCAGGGGTATTTGACGCAACCGCATAAATTAGCTTGGCTTGCGTATTTTTGTAGAATTCGTGCCACTCGTCTGAAGTGCCATCATAATCTTGGCACATTGCACAGATCGAACGGAGTTCGCGATAAACATTGGCTTCGTCCGACCTAATGTCCCTGATGATATCGCGGAGTTCGGCGACGCGGTCACGATAATCGGGATTTTTGAGCCTAGTGGCATCTACTACAAAACCCTTCGTAGCGAATTGGACAAGCTTGTCGGTGGCCCACCTGCGGAACAATGTGGCCTGCTTTGAGGAGACACGATAGCCTACAGAGATCACCATATCTAAGCTGTAGAGCGTGATCGGTTTGGTTGATGAGGCAATTTGCGTTTTATGCAAATTGCTCTCATCGAGTTCGCCCTCTTCGAGAATGCTGCCTATGTGTCGAGATATTGTCGAAACGTCCCGACCATACAAATCGGCGATTTGAGCCTGTGTCATCCAGAGTTCGTCACCCTGATAGTAAATTTCTACCTTGGGTCCGGCATCTGTCCCATAAACAAGGAATCGGTCACCTGTCGCTTGATCCTCTTGCAGATGCACAGGTTCCAGATTTGACATTAACATAGCCCCTAGTCGACGATTCGAACGTAAGGGGAACAGATAGCACTTGGCAAAGATATTGCCAATAGCACAGCGTTTCACGGCTAATGCGCCGGAAAGCATCACACGTGTGTTAACGATGGAGCGGGCGAAGGGATTCGAACCCTCGACCCCAACCTTGGCAAGGTTGTGCTCTACCCCTGAGCTACGCCCGCTCTGGCGGCTGGAAGCGTGTAGGATCCAGCAGGTGAGGCGGGCCATTAGCAGGCACCTTCCGACCTCGCAAGCCCTTTGTCGAAGCAAATTTGCTTTGCTTTTTCACCGCAACCGGATGCAGTGTCTTGGCATATCGCATGCGCACCCCACATAAGCGTTCAAGCGAATCGTTTATGGGAGTAGCAATTTGGCCAGCATGGGTTTGACCACCGAAGAAACAAAGGCCGTAGAAGCGTTCAGGCGCGACGTCGTCGAACCGTCGATGACGAAACTCGTCATCTTGGATTTTTGGGCCGAATGGTGCGGGCCATGCAAGCAATTGACGCCGGTGCTTGAAAAGGTCGCTGCGGACTATGCCGACAAGGGGGTGGTGCTGGTAAAGATAGACGTCGATGCCAATAAGTTCATAGCCGCGCAATTCCAGGTGCGTTCGATCCCCACGGTTTATGCGATTTTTCAGGGACAGCCCGTTGTCGACCTTACGAGCGCTCGCACCGAGGCGCAACTGTCGGCCATGCTCGATCAGTTGCTGGCAAAGCTTCCCGTGCAGGCAGGCGATACGGAGGCCGGCGGCCCTAACCTGGACGAGGTGGCGATTGCCGGCACCGAAGCGCTGGCCGAGGGCGCAAACGAAGAGGCGTATGCGATCTTCACTGAGATATTGGGAATTGATCCCGAACATAAGGCGGCACTGGCTGGCATGCTCGAGGCGTTGATCGCGCTTGATCGCAAGGATGAGGCGCAGGCTATCCATGCAAGCCTTTCCGATGAGATAATAAGCGACAAGGCCCTGGAGCGGGTGAGCACAAGGTTGAGTATTGCCGCCGAAGCACGCGATCCCGAAGAATTGGCGGGGCTGAAGGCGGCGGTTGAGGCCGATCCTGTCGATTATCAGGCCCGGTTCGATCTAGCCAATGCGCTGATGGCGACGGGCGACCGCGACGGTGCGGCCGAGGCGTTGCTTGCGATAATCGCCGCCGAGCGGGATTGGAACGAAGGTGCGGCACGCGTTCGTCTGCTTGAAATTTTCGGGATGATCGGGCTGGAAGATCCTTGGGTTGCAGCAACACGGCGCAAGCTCTCGGCGATCCTTTTCGGGTGATGGCTATAAAACGCATCTCGATCTTTCCGCTACCCGGCGCGATAATGCTGCCGGGCATGCAATTGCCATTGCACATCTTCGAACCGCGTTATCGCGCGCTGGTCGGCGATGCGCTGGCCCGTGACCGGATGATCGGGATGATCCAACCCAAGGGCGGCGGTTCGCAGCCACGACTGTTCGATGTTGGCTGTCTTGGCCGGATCGGCGAGGTCGAGGCATTGGAAGATGGCCGTTACAATATCATCCTTGAAGGTCTGCAACGTTTTACCTTGATCCGGGAACTGGACGTTTCGACTGCGTTCCGCCAAATCGAGGCGGAATTATGGGAAGAGGATGAGCTGGGCGAATTGCTGTCGTTGGGCGAACGTGCGGCGTTGGAAACCGAATCACGCCGTTTTGCCGAATCCCAAGGCTATGCCGTCGATTGGGAAGCGGTCGGGCAACTTGACGATTATTCGCTGGTCAATATCGTCGCTCAGATCGCACCGTTCGATGCTGCCGCCAAGCAAGCATTGTTGGAAGCGCGAGGGTTAGCAACACGAAGCGAACTGATCATTCAGTTGATGCAGTTTTTCGGACGGCACGATCGGTCAGACGATCGGGTAACGTTGCAGTAGCAAGCTTAGAGCATCGTGCGAAAATATGCAACGCTTGCGTTTCCGTTCGTGTCGAGCGAAGACGAGACACCCATCGGTCGCGCGCGAACGCGCGGCCTCTCGTCTACGCTCGAGGCGAACGGTGAGGGGATGCAGATTAAAAGCTCGATGCTCTAAACCACAAAACTTGCCTTTAGTCCGTCGATTACAAATTGTGCCGCCAGCGCCGCCAAAAGCACACCCAGCAACCGGGTAATAACCGCTTCGGTCTTTTGCCCTACGGCCCGCATGATCGGGCCTGCCGCCAAAAGCGCCAGCAATGTCAGTGCCAGCACAGTCGCAAGTGCGGCCAGCACGATCAGCGATCGATCAAGTCCTTCATTCTGACTCATCAACAGCATTACCGAGGCGATCGAGCCTGGCCCCGCGATCATCGGCATCGCCATCGGAAAGACCGATACATCCTCGATTTCCGGGGTTTCTATTATCTTTTGCGCGCGTTCCTCGCGTCGTTCGGTGCGCTTTTCGAAAACCATTTCCAGCGCGATCAGGAAAAGCATGATCCCACCTGCAATGCGGAAACTGTTCAGCTCAATATGAAGCGCGGCCAGCAATTGTTCGCCGAACAGGGCGAAGACCAGCAAGATCAGCGTCGCGATCAGCGCGGCACGCAAGGCCATCGACCGTCGTTGCGCGGTGTTCGCGCCTTTGGTCAGGCTGGCATAGATCGGGGCGCAGCCCGGTGGGTCGATCACCACGAAAAAAGTGATGAAGGCCGAGATGAACAGATCGATCATTTGCCCGGAGCAGCCACACGCTCGCTCAAGACCGTATCGAACCCGGTGCCATTCCATAGACGTACATCCAAACTCCGGCTCCCGTCAGGCTGCACTATCCAGGTAAAATTCATGCTCTGGTCGCGCGACAAACCCATTTTCATCTTCGCACCCATCGGCGGGGCGGTAAGAGGCGCATTCGGCTGTCCCTTGCAACTGGCGACCCTGGTTTCGATGAATTCGGGTACCTCGCGCGGTGTGGAGAGCGGGGCGCTATGATCGACAATCCATCGCCACTCGCCATCGCCCATGTAATTTTGCGGAGCGTTTTGGGGGATGGCTCCCTTATCGAACCACTGCCAGGCGGCGGTAAAATAACCGACGCTGCCATCGGGATGTTGGAACGCGCCCGTCGTCACTCCGGTTTTGCCATCGCATGACATAAGGGCCTTATATGGCTGTCGCTTTACCGCCTTGACCGGCTCGGCACGGCCTTTCAGCCAGGTTTGCGCCAATACCGGTTGCGGATCGAAGAACACTGCGTCCCTAGCCGCAGTTTCACGGAAAGCCGCCCATTGCCCCTTTTCTTGCATAAGCCGGTTACGCGCAATTTCCGCTGCAATCACCCCGCTAGGATTGGCGCTTTGCGACACCGCCCGGGGACGCGGGCCGGGTGCGCTGCAAGCGCTGGCTATCAAGACAAGGGAAAGGGCAGCAAACGGTCTGGCGCGGATCATGCCCGGCTCATAGCCCGTCCGGCTCGGTAAGGCCAGCCCGGCGATGCGCCGCAACCAATGTGTTGCGCAACAGGCAGGCGATCGTCATCGGCCCCACCCCGCCCGGCACCGGAGTGATCGCGGAAGCGAGCCCCGAAGCGCTGGCATAATCGACATCGCCAACCAGCCGCCCCTTGCTTTCGCCGGGTCCCGGTTCCAGCCGGTTGATGCCGACATCGATCACGACTGCGCCGGGTTTCAGCCAGTTGCCCTTTACCATTTCCGCACGACCAACCGCGGCAACGACGATATCGGCCTGCTGCACGCGCGCCTTCAAGTCGCGAGTGCGGCTATGCGCGATGGTGACGGTGCAATTCTCAGCCAAAAGCAATTGCGCCATCGGCTTGCCGACCAGAATGGAGCGCCCGATGACGATCGCGTCCTTTCCCGACAGATCGCCGATATGCTGCTTAAGCAGCATCAGCGAGCCAAGGGGGGTACAGGGTATAAGACCGGGCAAACCGAGCGCCAGCCGCCCGGTGCTGATCGGCGTCAGGCCATCGACATCCTTGCCGGGATCGATCGCATCCACCACCGCCTGTTCGTCCAAATGTCGAGGCAGCGGCAATTGTACCAGGATACCGTCAACCGTTTCGTCGGTATTCAGTTTCCGGATGAGTGCAATCAGGTCGGCCTGTGTCGTATCGGCAGGCAGACGGTGTTCGAAACTTTCCATCCCGGCGGCAACGGTTGCTTTTGCTTTGGATGCAACATAGACCGCGCTTGCCGGATCGTCGCCGACCAGCACCACGGCAAGCCCCGGCTTGCGCCTCGCTGCAGTCTCGAAAACGGGCACGGCGGCAGCTATACGTTCACGCAAATTCGCGGCAAAGGCCTTGCCATCGATAACCGCGGCTCCGTTCAAAGCGCGCCGCCCATGTACAGATCGCGATAGACGCCGGAAAGCAGCATCTGGATTATGCGCAAACCCACGATCAGCACGATCGGCGAAAAATCGATCATGCCGGTATCGGGCATGATCCGGCGAATGGGTTTCAGAAATGGATCGAGGATCATGTTCAGTGCCTGCCACACCGAGGCGACGAAATTGTTCGATAAATTGACAACGTTGAAGGCGATCAGCAGGCTCAGGATGAATTGTACAATCACGACTGTGGTAATGATACTAACGAGATAGCCGATGATCTGGATAAGCGCGAGAAGCATTGGGTTCTCCGGTTTGGGGGAGGGATTCCGCCTCGATTAGCGGAGGTGCGGCGCTGTATCAACAGGGTAAAACAGTTTTGCCTCCCGAGACTTTGGGGACTGTTCGGATTCGGACTTCATCCGATCAAGAGCTTCTTTTGCAAAATCAAAGAGTCCAAGCTACGCCTTTCTTTATAACTGGAAGCTTCCATCGCTCACGGTCACGCATGCGCCGCCCACATGGATGGCGTCGCCATCGATACGCACATGCACTCTTCCATCGCGGCCGATTTGTCGACCCTGGGCAGCGATATACACGCTTCCCGGAACCACTTGACCCAGACGCAGACGGTAAGCTGCGACCGCACCGTTGCCGCTACCGCAGACGGGATCCTCGATCAGCCCGTCGGCAGGGGCAAAGCTGCGTACGGCAATCCCGCCGTCATCACCTTGAGCAAACACCGTCAGCCCTGTGGTGCCATGCTGCCGGTCGTAGTCGGCAAGAAGCGGCAGATCGGGCGCAAGGGCTTCCAATATCGCCATGGAAGATAGTTCGGCGATCGTCCAGCGTGGGCCGACATCGACGATCTGGGGTGCGCCGATGATCGCGTTGTCGCCCAATGCAGCGGCAAGACGTTCCACATCGGGCGCATCTTCATAGGAATAGCGCGGCAACCTGAAGGACAAGCCGTCACCGACCTTGCTGACCTCGACCAGCCCGACGCCGCATTGCTGAACGAGTTTGCCTTGCTTGAACGAAGCCAGCCCTGCCTCGACTACGGCATGTGCCGTGCCCAGCGTCGGATGTCCGGCAAAAGGCAGCTCGCTTTTGGGCGTGAATATTCTTACGGCATAATCGGCCTGCGCATCGGTTGCGGTGCCGACAAAGGTGGTTTCGGACAGGTTCGTCCAATTGGCGATCTGTTGCATTGCTTCGCTCGACAGACCATCGGCATCCAGAATTACTGCAACCGGATTGCCCTTGAGCGCTTGCGCTGTGAACACATCGACCTGTTTGAAGGCACGGGCCTTGTTCATTTCAAAAGCTTTCTTATAGAGACCGAACCCTAAATTGGGCGTTGATGTTCATGCGGGTGATCGTGGATCTGGTTTTCGGGTTCGGGGTGGATTAGCACCTCGACCCCAGGAAATTCACGCGCCAGTTCTTCCTCGATCTCGTCCATCACGACATGCACGTCGCCCAATGGCATTGCCGGGTCGAACCAGAGATGAAATTGGACAAAATCATGCATTCCGCTGGAGCGGGTGCGGATGTCGTGAATGCCCTTGGCTTGCGGATGCCGGGCCACAACGCCCAAGAAGCGTTCGCGTTTTTCGGTCGGCCATTCCTTGTCGAGCAGCTGGTCGAGCGCCATCCGTGCCGAACGCGATGCGCCCCAGAACAACCATAATGCGATGCCGATGCCAAAGACCGGATCCGCGCCGCGTATTTGCAAAAACGCTTCCAGGCCGATCGCCAGAATGACCGCACCGTTCAGCAGCACATCGCCCTGATAATGCACATGATCGCCGTGGATCGCGACCGACCCGGTTTTTCTGATTACGTGCCGTTGATAGACAAGCAACCCGAGCGTTGCCACAATGGCGATCAGCGAAACGCCGATCCCCATTTCCGGGGCTGCCGTTGCTTCCCCGCTACCCAGCCTTATGGCGCCTCGCCAGCCTATCAGGATCGCGGCTACGGTTACCAGCACCACCTGTATGAGCGCCGATAGGGCCTCGGCCTTGCCATGCCCGAAGCGGTGGTCGTCATCGGCAGGCCGTGCCGCATAGCGTACGCTGAACAGCGTCAGCAAAGAGGCAAGCACATCGAATCCGGTATCGGCGAGGGATCCTAGCAATGCGACCGATTCTGTCTCTGCCGCTGCGTAAATCTTCAACGCCAGCAGAAACAGCGCCATTGCCACGCTCGCCAACGCAGCCTTGCTGGTCAGACTTGCATGGTTGTGATGGTGGTGGTTGTGCACCAGAGACATATATATCAGCCCGCTTCCAACATTCCGAAACCCTCGGAAAACTGCGTAACTTTACAGTGAATTGCCGGTCTTGAGGAGCGGATGAGGAGGGCGCCTTTCATCTTCACAGGCGTGGCAGAGCAAATCCTACTTTGCAAGGATTCGATGGACAGTCCCCAAAGAGACGGTCTTTAGGGGTATAGCATCGTTGTCGTCCATTTGTCGCCATCGCGCCGGAACAGCCAGCGTTCGTGCAGACGATATTCGCGGTCCTGCCAGAATTCCATACGTTCGGGGGTGACGATATGGCCCGACCAGTGCGGCGGGCGGGGAATGGCCTGGCTTTCGAAGCGGGTCTTGATCGCGTCGAATCGCGTTTCGAAAATTGCCCGGTCAGCCAAAGGGCGAGACTGATCGGAGGCCCAGGCGCCCAGCTGGGAATCGCGGGGTCGGCTCGCGAAATAGGCGTCGGCGGTGGCATCGGTCACGCGGATTGCAGGCCCTTCGATGCGGATCTGACGGCGTAATGTCTTCCAGTGGAAGAGCAGGGCAACCCGGGGATTGTCTGCCAGTTCCCCGCCTTTGCGGCTTTCCAGATTGGTGTAGAAAATGAACCCGCCTTTTCCGGCATCCGCATCGGGGCCATGGCCCTTTAAAAGCACCATCCGCACCGATGGTCGCCCTTGCGCATCGGCGGTGGCAAGCGCCATGGCGTTGGGGTCATTGGGTTCGCTTGTCTTGGCTTCGGCAAACCAGGAGTCGAATAGAGTGTAAGGATCGTGACTTTCCATTTATCCCCGATAGGCTAGAGCAGGTGTCAGGAAAAGAGGGGAGGGATCGCCCATGTCATGGGAAACACTTTTTGGTATCGCCAATCTCTGGCCTTTGCCGTTCTGGTTACTGCTGGCCTTCGGCCCGCGCAGCGATATTATGGCGCGGATCGTGCTTTATGGCGGGGTGGCAACGCTAGCGCTGGCCTATGCGGTGTTGCTGCCGCTTATCATGACCGGATTGCTCGATCCGATATCGCCAAGCAAGGCACCGATGGATTTTACTCAATTGTCGGGTGTCATGGCCCTGTTTGCCAGCAAGGGCGGGGCGACGATTGGCTGGATCCACTATCTTGCCTTTGACCTGTTTGTTGGCTTGTGGGTGGCGCGCAATGCCGATGCCCATGGAATTGCGCGCTGGATACAGGTGCCCTTGCTGTTCTTTGTGCTGATGGCTGGGCCTTTTGGATTGACGCTCTATCTGTTGCTGCGCTTTGCACGCAAAAATCCGTCTGGCAATATGGCAATCCCGAGTTGACTCAGGGCACTGTAATGCCAATCTAATACAGATAGAAATTCTACCGACAGAAAATTCTACAGGGGTGCAATGGCCGATCCATATTCCATATTGGGTGTTCCCAAGGGCGCAGACGACAAGGCGATAAAGAGCGCCTATCGCAAGCTTGCCAAGGAACTCCATCCGGATAAGAACAAGGATAATCCCAAGGCGGCGGAGCGTTTCAGCGATGTGACGCGTGCCTACGATCTCTTGTCCGATGCCCAAAAGCGCGGGGCTTATGACCGCGGCGAGATCGACGAGAACGGGCAGCCGCGTTCGCCCTTTGGCGGCGGGTTTCCAGGCAGCAACCCCTTTGGCAATGGTGGCGGACGGGGCGGCCAGGGGGCGAGTTTCGAATTCGGCAGCGGCGGGATCGATCTGGGCGATATCTTCGACGGGCTGTTCGGCGGTGGTGCAGGAGCAAGGCCTGGCGGACCGGGAAGAGGCCCACAACCCGGCCCTCCGCCCAAAGGGGCCAATATTGCCTATGAGCATCTGGTAAGTTTCACCGATGCGGCCAGGCTGGAGCCTCAGCGAATCACCCTTCGCGATGGAAAGGCTGTCGAGTTCAAGCTTCCCCCCGGGATCGTTGCGGGCCAGCAGATCCGCATCCCCGGCAAGGGCCAGCCCGGTCCTGGCGGTAATGGCGATGCGATGGTGACGCTGAAAATAGGCAAACATCCCTTTTTCGAACGCGATGGCGATCATATCCGCCTGGATCTGCCCGTCAGTTTGAAGGAGGCGATATCGGGGGCGAAGGTCAAGGTGCCGACGCTTGATGGTGCGGTGATGTTGACGCTGCCAGCGGGTGCGCAATCGGGCACGACGATGCGGATCAAGGGACGCGGCTTTCCCAAAAAGGATGGAGAACGGGGCGACCAGCTGGTAACGCTGCAGATCCGTCTGCCCAGCGACCCGGCCTTGCTGGCAAAACTTGCCGCAGAGCTGCCCGACGAAGCGGATATCCGGTCCGACCTGGGTGTCTGATCCTTCGCCTCTTACGCCTGAGGCGCGCGCGCACGATCCGCGTCCGCACGATCGTAGCGAAGAGGAATGGTTTCGCAACCTCGATCCTTGGCATCAGGCAAAAGAGATTGCTCGCCGCGTAACCATGGGGGTCTATAGCGACGGCTTCGTTCACGCGGGCAATTTCGCCTATCTGTCGCTTGTAGCCCTTTTCGCCTTTTGCATCGTAGCGGCGGCGATTGCGGGCAGTCTGGGGCAGACGGCATCGGGCATAGCGCTGATCGACGCCTTTTTCGAAACCGTGCCTGGCGGAGTCAAGGCAGCCTTGCGCGGGCCTGTCGAAGCGGCGATGACCGCGCGGTCGGGTCCGCTATTGTGGTTCAGCGCCGCCGTCAGCCTGTGGACCACCACCAGTCTGATCGAAACCATCCGCGATGTGCTGCACCGCGCTTATGGTACCCAGCCCGAACGCTGGTTCTGGCAATATCGGCTCGGCAGTCTGACGGTCATCGTGGGTGCAGTGATCCTCGCGATGATGGCCTTTTCAGCGCAAGTCCTGATCGTCGCCATCGAAGAACTTGTGTACCGCTATATTCCCGCAGCGGAAACGGCGGCCAGCTATTTTGCCTGGGGCCGGATCATTCCCTTTGCCGTGCTGTTTCTGGCGATTTACATCGTCTATCGCGGCCTTGCGCCGCGAAAATATCGCGAGCGTGGCTATCCTATCTGGCCCGGCGCGGTGCTGGTCAGTCTTTGGTGGCTTGGTTGTACGATGATACTGCCCTGGTTTTTATCCTCGATGGCAAATTACGATCTGACCTATGGTAGTTTGGCCGGGGTGATGGTTGCGCTCATCTTTTTCTATCTGATTGGGCTTGGCATGGTCACAGGTGCACAGCTAAACGCGGCGCTGGCCAATGCGACCGGAAATGGCGTAAGGCGTGAGCGAAACGGCAACAGCGCGGAGAATGAAACGGTATGAGCGGTTTGATGGCAGGCAAGCGCGGACTGATCATGGGGCTTGCGAACGACAAGTCGCTCGCCTGGGGAATTGCCAAGCGCCTGCATGCCGAAGGGGCCGAGCTTGCGATCAGTTACCAGGGCGAAGTGATGGAAAAGCGGGTGAAGCCGCTTGCCGAACAGCTGGGGTGCGACTTTCTGATCGATTGCGACGTTGCGACCGAAACGGAGCTGGATAAAGCCTTTGCGACGCTTTCCGCGCGGTGGCCGACGATCGATTTCGTCGTCCATGCCATCGGCTACACCAATAAGGATGCGCTTCGCGGCAAATATTTCGATGTCGGCCTCGACGACTTTCTGATGACGATGAATATCAGCGTCTACAGCTTCACCGCGGTCGCCAAGCGCGCTGCGGCGATGATGACGCCTTATGATGCCGAAACCGGCAAGGGCGGTGGTTCGCTGCTGACACTTAGCTATTACGGCGCGGAAAAGGTGATCCCGCACTACAATGTGATGGGCGTCGCCAAATCGGCCTTGGAAACCAGCGTCAAATATCTGGCCAATGATTGCGGCCCCGATGGCATTCGCGTGAATGCGATTTCGGCCGGTCCGATCAAGACGCTGGCGGCCTCGGGCATCGGCGATTTCCGCTACATCCTCAAATGGAACGAGTATAACTCACCGTTGCGCCGCAACGTCACGATCGACGATGTGGGGGCTTCGGCGCTCTATTTCCTCTCCGACCTGTCGAAGGGCGTGACCGGGGAGACGCATCATGTCGACGCCGGCTATCATACCGTGGGTATGAAGCAGGAGGATGCGCCGGATATCGGTCTGGCCTGACCATGTTCGAAGGGCATAGCAACGCGTTATATCTCTTGCTGGCCGGATCGGCGCTGCTTGTCGGGCTTTTCGGTTATCTGCATGCGCGGCGGTTCTGGGAGGGATTGCCGCCCTTGCTCGATGGCTTCGTATCGGCAGCGGGCTATCTCGCGCTGATTGCCGCTTTTGTTTTCGGCGGCCGTTTTGGCAGCGTTTACGGTCATCCGCATGCGGGGCGTGTTCTTTCCGTGGCCGGCGTCGTTATCCTGTATCGCAGCTTGCGCACCTGGATCGGCAAGGAACAGGTTAAATATCGGAAAGTCCGCGTCAAGCCGGTGGCAAGCGCCAGCGATTGACCCGGCAACGCTTTTCGGGAATGGCGTATCCATGAGCTTCAACACCTTCGGTCGCGTTTTCCGCTTTACCACCTGGGGCGAAAGCCATGGGCCGGCTTTGGGTGCGGTGGTCGATGGCTGCCCGCCGGGTATCGCGTTGAGCGAGGCCGATATCCAGCCTTTCCTCGACAGGCGCCGTCCCGGAACCAGCAAGTTCACGACCCAGCGGCAGGAACCCGATGCCGTCCGCATCCTTTCGGGCGTGTTCGAGGGACGCACCACCGGTACGCCGATTTCGCTGATGATCGAGAATATCGACCAGCGGTCGAAGGATTATTCCGACGTTGCCAAGGCCTATCGCCCCGGCCATGCCGATTACAGCTATGACGCAAAATATGGTTTTCGCGACTATCGTGGCGGTGGCCGATCCAGTGCCCGCGAAACCGCGGCGCGCGTGGCCGCGGGCGCGGTTGCACGCTGTGCTATCCCCGAAGTCGAGATTCTCGCCTATGTTGTTGAAATCGGCGGCGATAGGGTCGATCCGGCCAATTTTGAAAAGACGCAGATAGGCAAAAATCCCTTTTGGTGCCCCGATGAGGCGGCGGCCGGGCGCTGGGAGAGGCTGATCGACTCGGCGCGCAAGGCTGGGTCTTCGCTCGGTGCGGTTGTCGAATGCGTTGCCACCGGGGTTCCACCGGGATGGGGGGCGCCGCTTTATGCCAAGCTCGATGGCGAGCTGGCAGCAGCGATGATGAGCATTAACGCGGTAAAAGCTGTCGAGATCGGCGCAGGGTTCGAGGCGGCACGCCTGCGCGGCGAACAGAATGCCGATCCGATGCGTCCTGCACAGGGCAGCAATGCCCCCGATTTCCTTGCCAATAATGCCGGCGGGATTGCCGGGGGGATTTCGACCGGTCAGCCGGTTGTCTGCCGTGTCGCCTTCAAGCCGACGAGTTCGATCCTGACCCCGGTCGAGACGATCACGAAAGCGGGCGAGGCGACCGAGATCGTTACCAAGGGACGGCACGATCCCTGCGTCGGCATTCGCGGCACGCCGGTGGTCGAGGCGATGATGGCGCTGGTCCTGGCCGACCAGAAACTGCTGCACCGCGCCCAGTGCGGCTAGAGTGATCTCGAGTGAAATGGGACATTTCACGGCTTGGAAATCACAGAAAACAAAGGGCATTAGACCGCGATTTTGATGCGATCAAAATCGAACAGGGTCCCGGTTCCAAACCTTGGCCATATATCGTGTATATGGCTCGGCATATCGTCCATATATAGACAGAAATATTCTGCCCCCTAACCTCTCATCCAGGGATTGGGAGGGGTTGAGCAATGCGTCTTTTGGCATGGAAAACGGCAATCTTGCTGCTCGCATTGCCCTTGGCGGCGCAGGCTGGCGGGGGCGGCGATCTTGGTACCGGACAGGCAAGTTACTATAGCAACGCTTTTGCCGGAAAACGCACCGCGAACGGCGAATTGTTCGATCCCAAGGGCTTCACGGCAGCCCACCGTACCGCAGCGTTTGGCAGTCGTATCAAGGTAACGCATCTGGGCAACGGACGCGATGTCGTCGTTCGCGTCAATGATCGGGGGCCTTGGGGCAACGGGCGCGTTATCGACTTGTCCTATGCCGCTGCCAGACAGATCGGCCTGCATCGAAGCGG
>JBOFLS010000272.1:0-4600 GCA_051657985.1 Sphingorhabdus sp.
GGTTGCCGAGTGCGACGGCGCCCGTCCCGGTGGCGGTGTTGTCCGCGCCGACGGCAACGGCACCGGTACCGGTCGCGATATTGGGATCGCCGATGGCAACCGCGCCATTGCCGCTGGCCCGGTTGGCAAAGCCGAGCGAAACCGCCGCGCCATTTTCGGCGACGGCGCCATTGCCGATGGCAACAGCGTTGGTGCCGCTGGCAACGGGGCCGGTGCCGCCCGGCGCGGTGTTGACCGCGAGATATTCGGTGCGGGCGAGCGCGGTGTTGGCGGTCGTCTGCGCCTGGGCAACTCCGACAGTGGCACCCTGTGCCAGCGTCAGCGCGTCGGTTGCGGTTGTCTGGGCCGTTGCCGCATTGGTCAGAGCGGTATCGGCCGTCGTTTGTGCGGTTGCTGCATTGGCCAGAGCCATGTTGGCTGTTGTTTGCGCGACCGCGGCGTTGGTCAGCGCGGTGTTGGCCGTGGTCTGCGCCATAGCGGCATTGGTAAGCGCCGTGCTGGCCGTACCCTGGGCAGCGGCGGCGTTTGCAACCCCGGTATTGGCCGTCGCCTGCGCTGCATTGGCAGCGCCTTGAGCGTTTGCGGCGTTTGCCAAAGCTGCATTTGCAGTAACCTGGGCCGTCCCAGCGTTCGCCAACGCGGTGTCTGCTGTCGCCTGCGCACCGTTGGCCGCGCCTTGCGCTGCGGCAGCATTGGCCAGCGCCGTATCGGCCGTTGTTTGCGCGCCATTGGCTGCGGCCTGCGCGGTTGCGGCATTGGCCAGCGCGGTGTTTGCCGTGCCTTGCGCTGCCGCTGCATCGGCTACCGCGCTGTTGGCCGTAGTCTGTGCGACCGCTGCATTGGCCAGCGCAGTGTCGGCCGTGGTTTGCGCCCCTGCCACTGCCTGCTGCACCGCGAACAACTGCGCACCGTTCACGGCGTCTGTGCTAGTGGCATTGAGCGTGCCGGCAGCGACATTGATGATACGCCGTTCGGCCCCTGCGGTACCGATCGAAACCACATTTGCCTCGTTTGCGAAGCTACCGAAACCCAGCGCGACACTATTTTCAGCGAGTGCATAGGCACCAGCACCGAATGCGGACGCTCCAAAAGCATTGGAAGTCGCAAAACGACCAACGGACGTTGTCAAGTCGGCATTGGCCCAAGACTGGTATCCGATTGCAACACCGAAATTGCCGTTTGCCTCAGCGTTCTTGCCAATGCCTATGGCATTGGCACCAAAAACCGACGTGCCAATGGAAATTGAACTGCTTCCAATCGCGCTGCCGCCTATGGTTATGGCGCCGATGCCGCTGGCAATTCCGCCAATAGCGATTGAAGAATTTCCCGAAGCCGTTGCTTGATAACCGATTGCCGTCGCGCGGAATGCGGTTGCCGCCGCAGAATTGCCGAAGGCGGATGCGGCTAATCCGCTCGCGGTCGCCGAATTTCCAACAGCGGTCGCGTCACCGGCGGCAGCGCTGCTGGCACCCAGCGCGGTCGACTCTACTCCGGTGGCAGTGGCGCCGACACCGCAAGCGAGATTGCTGTCGGCATTTCCGCTGTTCGCGCCGCCATCATTGTCAGTGCTTGCGTCGACGACGCCATCATCGTCCCGGTCGAGCAGGCAATCTTCGGCATGGGCAGGTGGCGCGGCCAATGGTAACGCGGCCGCCAGCATTGCGGTGCCCGAAAACAGCAACGAGCGGGTTATAAGCTTCTTCATCAATAGGACTCCCCATTTGACCGGAAAGCTGCGTCAGACATAGCACAGCACCGGAGTAACAACCGGCGGAGAGGTTCGACAGTTGCTGATCAAGCCGCTTTCCCCCGAAACGCCTCGTGTCTTCTATCATGATGTAAAGGCTTGTGTTAGCCCTATTGAATGCTCTGTTCTTTAAGCGTGATGCCATTAGGTTGAGCCATCACGGCGCCTGAGCCTATCAGAGGGCTCGACACGAACGGATTTGGCGATTCAATTTGAAACGGATAAACTTTCGGGACTATGGGGATTCAGGATAAAATAAATTTAATTACAATATCTTCGTCATTCCTTGGAAGGCGGGAATGACGAGCGTCGTTTTGAAAGTTACGGCAGATAAATCTCCCCAAAAGGGGAAGATTTGATGAATTCCTACAGCTCCTAATGGCATCACGTTCCAATAAGAAAGGGCGGTCCCGGGTTGGAACCGCCCTTATGGCCCTGTTAATGGGTGGCCGGTTTCAAAACTTCACGCTTGCCTCAAGCCCCCAGATACGGGGTTCGTTGACGAAGCCCGTGGCGTTGTTGAAATCGATGCCGCCCACTGCCGATACGTCGTTGGTGATGTTGCGGACATAACCCGCAAAATCCCAATCGTCGGTGCGATAGCCGATGCGGAGCCCGCCTTCGAGCATCTTGTCGTCGTTGAATTCCCGGCTGGTGTAGAGAAAGAAGTTGACCTTCGACCGATAGGCCCAGTCGGTAAAGGCGTAGATTTCGCCCTCGCCCACCGGCACGCCGTAACCTGCCGTCCAGTTTGCCGACCATTTGGGCGCTTGGGGTAGCTGGTTGCCGTCGATCGAACGGATCGTAGTCGATCCCGTGCGCAACGGATCGGTCGCCGTGCATGTCGGGAAGGCGCCGCCGCATTGTTCGATGAAGGCCAACGGATCGTCGATCTTCGCACGGTTGTAGCTGAGGCCCGCGGTCAGCACGAGATTGTCGATCGGCCGGGCTTCGAATTCCGCCTCGAAGCCCAAGCCATCGACATTGTCGACGTTGATCAGCCGTGCCGCGTTGCTGGCACCGCCGACCGCGGTCAGTTGAGCGTCTTCGAGCGTGTATTTGAACACCGACAGATTGAGACGCGCCTTGGCGCCAAGATCGGCTTTGATGCCGCCTTCGAACGACAGGATCTTTTCCGAGTCGGCGACGCTGATCGCATCCTGCACCGTAGTGAAGACGAACAACGCGCGCCCCTGGATCGAAGGGGCACGATACCCCTTGGCGATACGGGCATAGATGTTGATGTCGTCGTTCGCGGCGTAGCTGGCGCTCAAATCCCATGTCAGGTTGTTGTCCTTGACGCGCGCCGTACCCGTGCCGATCGCACCGAAAAAGCCGGTACGTCCGACGTTCAGACGACGCTCGTCATCATTGTACCGCACGCCTGCGGTCACATCCAGTTGCTCGGTCAACGGATAGGTAAGCGATCCGAACACGCCCCAGGCTTTCGAATCCTGCTGCTGCAACGCAGTCACGTTGGGCGTCAGCGCGGTAGGCGCGCCATAGTTGAACGAAGCGATCGCAAGGCTTTCATCGAAATAGAAGATTCCCGCCTGATATTTCAGGCCTTCATCGTTGTTCGAGGCGATCCGCACTTCCTGCGTCAGCTGATCCAGATCGGGTACGTCGTCGCGCGAGTTGGCCGAGAACGGAATGAAGCCGGGACCGGCAGGCACCCCGCCATCGATGTCGCCCCGCGATCGGTATTTGCCGCTCCACCATGCCGTGACCGACGTCAACGTCGCGGGTCCGAAATCATAATCGAAGGTGCTGGCAAGGCTGTACAGCCGCATATTCTGGAAATTGAGACCGTCGGCACGGACTTCGCTTCGGCGGAAGGGGGTATTCACCCCGCCGAGCCCGCGCAGATCGTTGGTGCCGGGACGGAAAAGGTTGGCGCGGAATACGCGTGCGGTGCCGTCATAATCGCGGTACTGACCGGTGACGCGCAACGACACCGCGTCGCTTGGCGCATATTGCACCTGAAGACGCGCGGCGATATCGGCAAACCCTTCCAAATCCTTCCTGTCGCCGGCATCGATATTGTCCACCCAGTCGCTGCGGCGCTGCCATGAAAGCGAACCGCGCACCGAAAGGCTGTCGGTCAGGTTGCCGCCAACGCCCGCTTCGACCCCGGCAGTGTTGAAACGCCCGATCTGGCCTTTGACGAAATTTGCATCTTTCGCATCCGGGCGGACGCTTTCGAACTTGACGATACCCGCCGGTGTATTGCGGCCGAACAAGGTGCCTTGCGGCCCGCGCAACACTTCGACGCGGGCCACATCGAAGATGGGAAAGCCCTTGAGGATCGGGTTTTCAAGGACAACATCGTCATAGACCAGACTGACGGGCTGCGACGCGTTCAGATCGAAATCGGTATTGCCCAGGCCGCGAATGTAGAAACGCGGAAAAGTGCGACCGAAGGAGCTTTCGATGTTGAGACTGGGCACACGTCCGGCAAGCCCCCGAATGTCGGCCCCGCCCGAATTCACCGCAGCCAGCTTTTCGCCCGAGACGACGTCGACCGACAGCGGCACATCCTGCAGATTTTCCTGACGCCTCTGTGCGGTAACGACGATCTCGCTTAAGCTGCCGTCATCTTCGGCAATCGCTTCTTGCGCAAGAACGGGTGCGGCAAAGCCGGTTGTGGCAATTGCTATCGCGGCAAAAGATGTGGTAAAACGGCGCATGTATCAAGCTCCCTGATAAGCGGCCCTTATCGAACCTCCATGGTTCCCGGCCTTTTTAGCTTTCGGGCCAGCCGATACGCCAATATGTTTAAAGATCAAGGAACCAAGGGCGTTTTCATCCGGTTTTGGCAGATCTGTTGCAACTCTGCTACAGGTCCGGACC
>JBOFLS010000273.1:0-2060 GCA_051657985.1 Sphingorhabdus sp.
GCAGGGTCCGACATCGAATGCCCGCGATAGCGATAGGTTTTCATTTCCAGCAAGATCGGGCCCTTGCCACTGCGCACCCAGTCAAGCGCGACCTGTGCCGCACCACGAACGGCGAGAACGTCCATACCGTCAACCTGAAGGCCCGGAATGCGGAAAGACTCGCCGCGGCGATAGAGCTGGTCCTCGGCCGAAGCTCGGTTGACGCTGGTACCCATCGCATATTGGTTGTTTTCGATTACGAAGATTATCGGCAGCTTCCACAGCTCCGCCATATTGAAGCTTTCATAGACCTGCCCCTGGTTCGCCGCACCATCACCGAAATAGGCAAGGCACACGCCACCATCGTTATTATACTTATGAGCAAAGGCGAGACCTGCGCCGAGTGAAACCTGCGCGCCAACGATGCCATGGCCGCCGTAAAATTTATGTTCAGTCGAAAACATATGCATCGACCCGCCCTTGCCGCGGGAAATCCCCGCAGCACGACCTGTCAGTTCGGCCATGATGATATTGGGGTCAATGCCATAAGCGAGCATATGGCCATGATCGCGATAACCGGTTATCACGCTGTCCTTGCCCGGGGTCAACGCCGATTGCAGCCCGATAGCGACGGCTTCTTGCCCTATATAAAGGTGGCAGAACCCCCCGATCAAACCCAGACCATAAAGCTGCCCGGCCTTTTCCTCAAAGCGGCGAATGAGCAGCATTTGCTTGTAGAATTCGAGCAGCTCATCCTTGCTGGCCTTATAGCGTTCCGGAGTTTGGGGGCGTTCACGGTTGGCAATCGCGTCGCTCGATACCGACACTGCTTTGCCTTTGCCCGATTTGGTCGCGGGGGATTTGGCCAAGGGGATTCCTTTTATAAGCTTATTCGTCTGACGTTAGGGAAAGCGCCTAGTCAATCGCGGCGGCGGTGTGAAGAGTTTTTACGCTTTGCCAATGATCGGCATAGCTATTCACCAATTTGCCTTATTCTTCGTTCTTCAGCGGGATGACGATCTCATCGGGGGCAACGACATTCAGTTCTTTGCGCATCAGCTCACCAGCAAGGTCGGGATCGACATTGTCGCGATCAAGCAGCCGCTGACGGTTGCGAAGCGCATCACGTTCTTTTTCAAGCGTCGCCAGTTCCTTGCTGCGTTCATTGATGGCGCTGCGGTATTCGGCCCAGGCCAAGATACCGGTGGGACCCAATAAGGCATAAGAAGCGATAAGTAACAACGTAACCAGCGCCGCTGCCGTTACCAGCTTCGCCCGAAACTCTTGCGGGTTGGTCTTGCGTCTTGGCCTAGCCATGACGCCTTATACCATTATGCAATCGCCGCATGCAATCATTTGAAAACAGAATGTCCCGCATAGATCGCGCTGGAACCAAGCTCTTCCTCGATACGGATAAGCTGGTTGTATTTTGCCAACCGGTCCGAACGCGCCAGACTGCCGGTTTTAATCTGGCCGCAATTGGTTGCGACCGCCAAATCGGCAATCGTCGCATCCTCGGTTTCGCCCGAACGATGGGACATGACGGCGGTATACCCCGCCCGGTGCGCCATCGAAACGGCAGCGAGCGTTTCCGATAACGTACCGATCTGATTGACCTTGACCAGAAGCGAGTTCGCAAGCCCTTTTTCAATGCCCATCGCAAGGCGTTTGGGATTGGTAACGAACAGATCGTCACCAACCAGTTGCACCTTGCCGCCGATCATGTCGGTAACCGCCTTCCAACCTTCGAAATCATCCTCGGCCATGCCGTCCTCGATCGATTTGATCGGATAATCCGCGCACAGATCGGCCAAATATTGCGCCATCGTTTGCGGATCGAGCGACAGGCCCTCCCCTGAGATTTCATACTTTCCGTTCTTGAAAAATTCGGTAGCGGCGCAATCGAGCGCAAGGACGACATCTTCACCTGCCCTGAAGCCTGCCTTTTCGATCGATGCCATGATGAAATCGAGCGCGGCGCGCGTCGATGAGAGGTTCGGCGCAAATCCGCCTTCATCGCCGACCGCAGTCGCCAAACCTTTGTCATGAAGCCCTTTTTTCAACGTGTGAAAGATTTCGGA
>JBOFLS010000274.1:0-6101 GCA_051657985.1 Sphingorhabdus sp.
AGCCTGCGAGGCGGAAAAGCAAAGAGTTACGTTGACCATCGTGCCATCGTCGGTCAGCGCCTTGCACGTCTTGAGACCATCGATCGTGAGCGGTACTTTGATGCAGACATTATCCGCGATCTTGCGCAGAATTTCGGCCTCTTTCATCATCGTCGCATGATCGAGTGCCACAACCTCGGCGGAAACAGGCCCGCTGGTCAATGCACAGATCTCCCGGGTTACTTCGATGAAATCCCGTCCAGATTTGGCGATAAGCGACGGGTTGGTGGTCACGCCATCAAGCAATCCGGCCTCGGCCAGTTCCTTAATGTCGGCGATTTCAGCGGTGTCGGCAAAAAATTTCATGAGCGGCCAGTGCTTTCAATGGATTCGGAATGGCCGCCTAATGGCAAATCTGGACAGCGATGGACAGGAATTTCGACGTCTTGTCGAAACACCATCGTCGATAAACCGTTACACCTTCGCCCCATAATAGGATTGGATCCGCTGCCCATAAGCTTCGTCGAACGCGGGTGCATCGTCGCGGCGATAGCTGGGGCTGCCGTCAAGCAGTTCGCGATCGACATCGATGATGTAGCCCGCTCCATCCGTACTCAATCGCAAAAAACCGAATGGAATGGGATGATATTTTTGTCCGAGACCAAGAAATCCGCCAAAAGACAGTACAGCATATTCCACCTTGCCACTGAACATATCGATCATCAAATGTTCGACCGTGCCAAGCTTGCTGGCGTCGCGTCCGTAGGCGTTAAGATCCTGTTGAACGGTCGCGCGCATCAGGCGCATCGAACCGGCATTGGCGGCGCTGCCTATGACCGGACTATCTTGCATGGCGACGATCCGATGCCCGACGCATGGCTTTACCCATAAGTTTTTTCACAGCCCAGCCAATAGCGAAGGTAGCTGCCAACGGCACCGCTGTTTTTGCCGCACGCGATGCCGTTCCGCCAAGAACTGCACCCTTGAGGCCCGAATCGCCATCGCGACGATCGATTGCCGCGCCGATAAGCGCGCCTAACATTCCCATGATCAATCTCCTGGTTTTTAGGCAAACCAGACAGAAATGCGAATGTTCCGATGTGGCTTGCGCTACCTGATGAGACCAAAAGTGCCGATCAGCAGCGGATCGTTGGTTTTCTGCGGATTAGCGCGGATCGCAGCTTCCTCCGCCCCGATTGCCGCCCAGATCGCATCGTCGGCTTTGCGGGTGATGTCCTGCGCCAATGCGCCCATGTCAAATCCCGTAACCGACGAAACCGCCTGGCTGATGACTTTATCGTCAAACAACCGTAAGCCGTCGCCGATCCCCGGCAGCATCGCATCGAGCAAGGCTAGCCCCATCTTCCCACGCAAAAACTGCGTTGCCGCCTGCGGCCCGCCGCGCACGATTTCCTGCGCGGCTTCGATGCTGACCGTGCGGATCGTATCGGCAACGATAGGTGCGGCACGCTCTGCCCCCTTTTCGGCGGCGCGGTTCAGCTGTCTTTGCAGACGATCGCGGAAAACACCGCTTTGCAGGATGGCCGACATGATCCCCGTGCCCCGTGCGCCGCCAAGCCTGTCGGGCAGCGCGATACGCGCGACCGAGCTGTCGTAGAAACCGCCAGGTTGCAACAGTAGGGCAAAGGCGCTTTGCGACGACAGAGTTAAGAGGCGGCGGATTACTTCGGCCAGGCTGAGGCCCGGCATCGATTGGCATCCGGGCAAGGTCATAGTTGCCGTTGCCAGACCGGCAAGCAACAAGTGACGACGGTCGATTGTCATGGTCATGATAGCTCTCCTCTGATCCCTTTGTGCGTTGTGTATCAGATATTTGGTGAAGTCACCATGTATGGTTTTGTAAACAGCCCCCGCTTTTTGAAACAGAGTAGCTAGTGACGAAGATGCAATTAGTTCCTATATCGTTCTCATGAGTGCGATGACTGAAAAAGTCCTTCAATTTCCTGCAAGGCGCGTGCGCGTTATCCTGTTGACGCAGGCTATCGGGCCGCTGGATTATCGCGTGCCCGACTGGCTTGATGCGCAGGCAGGATCGATCGTCGTCGTGCCTCTGGGGCCGCGCAAAATTTTGGGTGTTGTCTGGGACGAAAATGTCTTTGATGAAGAAGCCGTCGAGGATGCCCGGCTGCGCAATATCCTGGAGGTGATCGACGTACTGCCGATTGGGGCGGGGCTGCGGCGGCTGATCGACTGGGTGGCGGACTATTATCTTGCCAGCCATGCCGCCGTGCTGCGGATGGTGGTATCCTCATCGGCGGCGCTGTCTGCTGCCGGGACGATCACCGAATACCGCCCGTCGGGGGTGGAGCCCAAGCGCATGACGCCACAGCGCGCGGCGGCGCTCGATGCACTGGTCGACAGCCAGGGGATCGTGCGTGAACTCTGTGCCGAGGCTGGCGTCAGCGATGCCGTAATCCGCGGCTTGATCAAGGCGGGCGCGCTGGAACCGGTAAGCGTCAGCACCGACATGCCTTTCCCCACGCCCGATCCCGATCACGATCATCCGGCGCTGAATGCCATGCAGGAAGCCGCCGCCGGCATGATGCGCGATGCGGTGCGCGAAGGGGGGTTCGAACCGATCGTACTCGATGGCGTCACCGGCTCGGGAAAGACCGAAACCTATTTCGAGGCGGTGGCGGAAGCCTTGCGCAAGGGCAGACAAGTGCTGGTGCTGCTCCCCGAAATCTCGCTGACCCAGCCTTTCCTCAAACGTTTCGAGGCGCGCTTCGGCGTTGAACCGGCGACCTGGCATTCGGGCATGCGGCAGTCGCAGCGGCGGCGCGTCTGGCGCGGGGTGGCCGAAGGCAAGGTGCCGGTGGTGGCGGGCGCGCGCTCAGCCTTGTTCCTGCCCTTTGCCGATCCCGGGCTGATCGTCGTCGACGAAGCGCATGAGATCAGTTTCAAACAGGAAGACGGCGTGCGTTACCACGCCCGCGACGTCGCGGTCATGCGCGGCAAGTTCGAAGGCTTTCCGGTGGTCTTGGCCAGCGCCACCCCTGCGCTCGAAAGCCGCCATATGGTCAATATCGGGCGATACAAGGGGCTGGCGATCCCCTCGCGCTTTGGAGCCGCCAAACTGCCGCACGTAGAGGCGATCGACCTGACGCAGGATCAGCCCGAACGCGGCCACTGGATTGCACCAACGCTGTTGAAAGCGCTGGAGGAAAGGCTGGAGCGGGGCGAGCAGAGCCTGCTCTTTCTCAACCGCCGGGGTTACGCGCCGCTTACGCTGTGCCGCAATTGCGGACACCGTTTTCAGTGCCCCAACTGCACCGCCTGGATGGTCGAACACCGCCTTGTGCGCCGCCTTGCCTGCCATCATTGCGGCCATGTGATGCCCCCGCCCGATATATGCCCCGAATGCAGCGCGGAGGACAGTCTCGTTCCTTGCGGACCGGGGGTCGAGCGTATTTGCGAGGAGGTAAAGCGCTTATTACCAGAGGCGCGCACCATTGTTGCCACCTCCGACACGCTTTGGTCGCCGGAAAAGGCAGCGGAGTTCGTGGCGCAGGTGGAACATAAGGCGGTCGATATCATCATCGGCACGCAGCTGGTGACCAAGGGTTATCATTTTCCCGAACTGACGCTGGTTGGCGTGATCGATGCCGATTTGGGGCTGGAGGGGGGTGATCTGCGCGCGGCCGAACGCACCTTTCAGCAGATCGCCCAAGCCGCCGGTCGTGCAGGGCGGGCGGAAAAACCGGGCGAGGTTTTCATCCAGACGCGCAACCCCAGGCATCCGGTGATCGCTGCGTTGGTCGAAGGCGACCGCGACGGCTTCTACGATGCCGAAACCGCACAGCGCCAGCGTGCCGGTGCGCCGCCTTTCGGACGCTATGCCGCAATCATCATCTCGTCGGAAGATGAACGTGAGGCGATCGAGGCGGCGCGCGCCGTTGGCGCGACGGCACCCAAGGCCGACGGGATGTACGTTTACGGCCCTGCCCCGGCCCCACTTGCCATGCTGCGCGGGCGGCACCGGCAGCGATTGCTGGTGCACGCGCAGCGTTCGGTCGAGTTGCAGACAATCATGCGCGAATGGCTGGGCGGCCTCGATTTTCCAAAAGGCGTGCGGGTGGGGGTGGATGTCGATCCCTACAGCTTTCTATAATTAAGGTTTGTCCGCATTTAAAATTGCATACAGCTTTCAGTAACGTAAAATTTGCTCTACCCTGCAGCGTCTTATTCCTCTAATACAGTGGTTCGATGCTTTTTCGCCGATCACAGACTACGCCGCCCGTCGATATCGACAGCCGCCTGGCGGCATTCGACCGCGCTTATGCCGGGATGTTTCCTGATGAGCCGAAGCCATGGGACGGGCAAGCCTCGCCACCGCCGCCGATACCGGACGTTCCGAAAAAGCCATGGCTGCTAGGCAGAACGCGCTGGTGGTGGTTCGGCCGTGCCAGCGCTGCCCTGTTGCTGTTTCTGATCGTCACGATATTCTGGCTGGCGATCACCGCGCCCTTGTCCAAATCGCTGCAGCCGATCGCGCCGCCGCGTATCACGTTACTTGCCTGGGATGGCACGCCGATTGCGCGCAACGGTGCGGTCGTGAACAAGCCCGTAAAGGTCAAGGATTTGCCGCCGCATGTAATTCAGGCGTTTCTCTCGATCGAAGACCGCCGTTTCTATTCGCATTGGGGCGTCGATCCACGCAGCATCGGGCGGGCGCTGTGGAGCAACACCTTCGGCAGCGGTATCCAGCAGGGCGGCAGCACGATCACGCAGCAGCTGGCGAAGTTCACCTTCCTGACGCCCGAAAAGAGCATCACCAGAAAAGCACGAGAGGCGTTCATTGCCTTCTGGCTCGAAGGCTGGCTGACCAAGGATGAAATCCTCGAACGCTATCTGTCGAACGCCTATTTCGGCGACAATGTCTACGGCCTGCGCGCTGCCTCGCTCCATTATTTCTACCGCCAGCCCGAACGATTGACGGTATCGCAGGCGGCGATGCTGGCAGGATTGGTGCAAGCTCCCAACCGGCTTGCCCCCACGCGCAATCCCGCAAAGGCCGCAAAACGCGCCAAGCTGGTGTTAAACGCCATGGTGGCAACAGGCGCGCTGACCGAAGCGCAAGCCGATGCGACGCCAATCGCCCGGATCGACGTTCGCTATAAGGAAACTTTGCCGACTGGCACCTATTTTGCCGATTGGGCGATGCCGCAGGCACGGCTGAATGCGGAAAACGGCTATGCCGATCAGGTAATCCGCACCACGCTCGATTCGCGGCTGCAGAATATCGCGCGCAAGGTCATCGCGCGTGCCCCTTTGGGGAAAGCGCAAGTAGCGCTTGTCGCGATGCGCCCAAATGGCGAGGTCGTCGCGATGGTCGGCGGCAAGAGCTACAAGGACTCCCCCTTCAACCGCGCGACGCAAGCGAAGCGGCAGCCGGGATCGACCTTCAAGCTGTTTGTCTATCTGGCGGCGCTGCAATCGGGAATGGATCCCGACAGCAAAGTCGATGACAGCCCGATTACCGAAGGCCTGTATCGCCCGAAAAACTATGGCGAGCGTTATCGCGGTGAAATTACGCTTAAGGAAGCTTTTGCCCAATCGAGCAATGTTGCAACAGTACGGCTTTACAACGATCTTGGCTATGAACGTATTGCTCGTACCGCCAAAAATTTGGGTGTTGAAAGCCCGCTGACCCGCGACGCAAGTATGGCGTTGGGCAGTTCGGGCATGACCTTGATGGAACTGACTGCCGCTTATGCGGGTGTCGCCGGGAACCAGTACCCCGTAAAACCTCGCGCTTTTGTGGCGGAAGAGCAGGGGTGGTTTGAGTGGCTGATGTCGAGCGAAAGCAGCTTTGGCGGATCGACGCACAGATCACTGCTCGAACTTTTATCGGCTACAGTGAACCAGGGCACCGGCCGGGCCGCACGGCTTGCGATCCCGGCATATGGCAAGACAGGCACCAGCCAGGATTACCGCGATGCGCTGTTCATTGGTTTTGCTGGCGATCTGGTGGTCGGGGTCTGGATCGGCAACGATGACAACACGCCGCTTAAGAACATAACCGGCGGCGGCCTGCCGGCGCGTATCTGGCGCGATTTCATGAGCCAGGCGGTCAAGGGGGCAGGCCCGCGGCCCAAGCC
>JBOFLS010000275.1:0-1791 GCA_051657985.1 Sphingorhabdus sp.
ATGCGTTGCTGTTCGAATGTCATGGATAGCTCACCGTCTTGGGCACTTCGGGAATGGGAATATATTCCTTGTCATCCCCCGGCACCTTGGGAAAGCCGCCCGCCTTCCATTCCTCTTTCGCCTGATTGATCCGGTCGCGTGAAGAGCTGACGAAATTCCACCAGACATGGCGCGGCGTTTTGAAAGCTTCCCCGCCCAGCAACATTATGCGGCAATCGCTTTGCGCACGCAGGGTCATGGGGACGCCGGGCTGGAGGATGTACAGGCTGTAGGGTTCCAAGGCTTCACCATCCAGGCTCGCGCTCCCCATCGCCACCAGCACCGCGCGCTCGTCGGCCTCGGCATCGATCGGCAATGTGGCCCCTGCCTGCATCGCAATATCGGCATAGATCGTGTCGGCATGCTGGGTGGTCGGCGCGGTCAGGCCCCAAAGGCTTCCCATGATCACGCGCGCTGTAATGCCATTGTCGTCGATCTGCGGCAGGTTTTCGGCGGCAACATGTTCGAAGGCGGGGTCGATCTCCTCTTTGCCATCGGGCAGCGCAAGCCAGGTCTGCATGCCGCTGATCGGGCTTCCGGTCGCGCGTTCATCGGCAGGAGTACGCTCGCTGTGCACGATCCCCCTGCCCGCCGTCATCAGATTGAGCGCTCCGGGGCGGATCGTCGCCAGCGTGCCCAGACTGTCCCGGTGGTCGATCGCGCCCTCGAACAGATAAGTGACCGTCGACAGGTTGATATGCGGATGTGGCCGCACATCCATGCCCGCGCCGACATCGAACTGCGCTGGACCGAACTGATCGACGAAGATGAAAGGGCCAACCATGGTGCGCGGGCGGCTGGGGAGTGTGCGGCGGACCTCAAACGCGCCGAGATCATGGGTGGTGGGGGTAATGATTTGCATGCTGCGAATATAGTAAACTTATTGACGCATCACCAGAGCGATATAAAGTATCATGCATGCAAAAGGTTGTGACATTTCTTTTTTCTTCCCTAACGCACGTCGCTTATTTTGCGATTTTTTTGCAAGCGTTTGTGATGCCGCCGCCAATAGAATATTTTCGACCTTGTGCCTGCACGCCCGTAGCTCGCGAAATGGAAACTATTCTGACAGTAACCAATATACTTAAGCCGACATCGTCAGGTTCGGTACACTTGGTCGACGCTGCCTTAAAATCTAACGACAAATTTTGTCCGGATAGCCAGAACAATGATTATTTGGCCTTGCGGAAAGATTTGACCTTATCACCACAGCTTGAAAATTTGATTGTCGACATACCATCGTCCGTTCAAATTTGTTTGAAGCTTAATGCGTTAGGTCAAGTTTTAGATGTTACAAGTAGAAGCAGAAATCTTAGCACATCAGATCAGTTGCTGATTTCGAAACATATCAAAGATAACTGGTCGTTCGAGCCGGATTTCCAACTGCCGCAGCATGATTTTGCGGGGTCATATGCGCTCAATTTATCTGTGCATTTGACTGAGATACGTTAGGGGCTCACTCCCCCGGCGCCCGCGCCTTGATGGCAAGCGCATGCACCCGCTGCCCCGGCAGATCGCCCAGCGCCTTGTTGACCATCCGCTGCCGCATGACGCGGTTGACGCCTGCGAAGGCGGCGCTTTCGATTTCGACGGTGAAATGGCTTTCGCCCGAGCCGTCATCGCCCATATGGCCGCGGTGCGATGCACTGTCGTTGATCACGGCAAGCTGCGTCGGTGCGAAAGCCGCTATCAGCAATTTTTCCATTTCGGCTTGAATAGGGCCAGCCATAAAAACTCCGTTCGCCCTGAGCT
>JBOFLS010000276.1:0-7190 GCA_051657985.1 Sphingorhabdus sp.
GCCGCCGACCGCTTCTTTGCGGCGCGCCTTGTATTGCGCCATTGCTACGACCAAGCGGATATCACGCCGGAGATGCGCGATGCCTACCGCGAACACACCATCGCCTTGATTATGCGCGGGTTGCTCGCGGATTGAGATAGGCTCGCTTCATTCACCGGCTCCGCCGGGATGACGAAGCATCAATTCACCATATGTCATCATCCTCCCCCAGAGGGGGAGGATTTCTGGTAGCCAGACCCTAGCCAATATTGACTGTGGTTTCAATCAGTTGGTCCGATGCACCCCCGGCGCAAACATGGTATATTCCGGCTTCCAACCGCCATTCGCCGCCATCGCGCCAGCGCAGGTCATCGAGCGCAATCGTGAAATCGACGCGTTTTGCTTCACCGGGGGCAAGCAACACACGGGCAAAGGCTTTGAGCAACTTCTTCTGCCTCTCCACGACTACAGCCGGTGGGCCGACATAGACTTGCACCACTTCGTCCGCTGCAACGCTACCTTGGTTTTCGACGGTCAGCGCGACATGGATTGTGTCAAGTGCGACCTCCGCAGTCAGGTCGCGATAGGCGAACGCCGCATAGCTGAGGCCATGGCCGAAGGCGTAACGCGGCGCATGGCCATCACGGTCGAGCTTCGAATAGCCGTGCCAGAGATCATAGCGGATCGCATCGGCGTCCTTGTCGAAAAAAGGGTAATGCGTGGAATCGCGGGCAACGGTGAAGGGTAGCTTGCCCGAAGGCGAAACCGCACCGAACAGCAGCCGGGCAAGCGCGGTGCCGCCTTCAATGCCGCTGTAGAAGGTCTGCAGGATGGCGCCAACCTGGGAGCCCCATCCTTCGACCATCACCGCCGACCCCGCGACCAGCACGACCACCACCGGCTTGCCCGATGCGATTGCCGTTTCGATCAGCGCGATCTGATCTGCGGGCAGGCCCAGATCATCCCGGTCGCCGCCGATGGCGACGCGGCTGGCTGCTTCGCGGGCTTCGTCCGATGAACCCTGCCCCAAATTAAGGTCGCCCGGAATATATTCGCCCTCTTCGCGCGCGGTATAGCCTGCAATAACGACAATCGCGTCTGCAGCAGCAGCGGTGATTGCGGCCGCGGCAAGGTCGCTTTCGTCGGCAGTGATAATCCGTTCGACACCATAGGCCTTTTGCGCACGCTCCAGCCCTAGCAGCGGGGTGATAACGTAGGGCGGGCGCACCCGGCTTGATCCATTGTCGCCGGTATTCTCTATTGACGCGAGGCATCCCAACACAGCGAGCGTTCCCAGCCCCCTGCGCAACGGCAGGGCGGCATCGTTTTTAAGGAGCACCGCGGATTTTTCCGCAGCTTCAAGCGCAATGGCGATATGTTCGGGCCGCGCAACCAGTGTTGCGGGATAATTCGGCAGCGGATCTTCGGCAGCGGCAAAGCGGTAGAGTGTCCGCACTATCCGGCAGCAGGCGCGGTCGATGATCTCGACTGGAACCTTGCCTGTCTCGACAGCGGCAATCAGCTTGTCGCCCCACACCAGAGGCTCGGGATTTTCGATATCGAGGCCGGCCTCGACGCCAGATACGTCGTAGACCCCCTTCACCCAGTCCGAATGGACGAAGCCGTCAAAGCCCCATTCGTCGCGTAAGATGCCGGTCAGCAACTCCGGATTCTGTCCGCAATAAGTGCCGTTCATTTTGTTATAGGCGCTCATCACGCTCGCGCAGCCCGCATCGATCGCGCGCTTGAAATGCGGCAGATAGACCTCGTGCAGCGCGCGTTCGTCGATCTGGACATCCACCTTGAACCGGGCATTCTCCATGCTGTTCAACGCGAAATGCTTGACCGTCGCGATTACATTGTGCGTCTGGATACCAGTGGCGAGCGCTGTGCCCATTTCGCCCAGATGGTGCGGATCTTCACCGTAAGTTTCCTGCGCGCGCCCCCAGGCGGGGTGGCGCAGCAAGTTGAAGCAGACCGCACCCGAAAGATTGCAGCCCTGCGCGCGCGCTTCGATCCCCATCACCTCGCCAATGCGTCGCTCGAGATCGGGATCGAAGCTTGCCCCGCGCGCCATCGAGCAGGGAAAGCAGGTCGAATTGCCCCGCGCTACCCCGCGCGGGCCATCGGTGAACCACAGCGCTGGTACCCACAGCCGTTCGATCCCGCCGCCCGCGCGATACGGCCGTGCCGCCCAAACGCGGCCATCCTCCATGAACGCCTTGAAAAAGCCCTTGCCCGACAGCATACCGACTTTTTCGGCCAATGTTGCTTCTGCAATGATCGAGTCGACCACCCTGTCGATTTCCGTTTCAGTCATGCCTTTGCGCGGCGCGTAATCGGACATTGCGGCTTTTTCCTTCATCATTCCCTCCTTCGCACGGCACAGGCTTGAAGCCAATGGCCAAGCGGTCGTCGAAGCTGATCGGTCATTCGTCGAAGCAAGCGCTTGCTGCTCGGGGTGCATGCGATTAACCCCACATGGAACAGAGGAGATATCCCCATGCGTAAACTTGCCCTGATCGCCGCCCTCGCCTTGCCGCTTGCCCCTGCACTGGCCCAAGAGGCCGCACCCGCCAATACCGTACCGAAGCCCGCCGCGCTGATTGCGGATGGCATTCCGGAGGTCCCCGCCGAACTTGCTGCCGATACGCGACCCTATATGGAAAACCGCAGCGCCAGCTTCGTCGGCTGGCATCCAACCGACAAGTCG
Source organism: Sphingorhabdus sp. (assembly GCA_051657985.1). GTDB lineage: Bacteria > Pseudomonadota > Alphaproteobacteria > Sphingomonadales > Sphingomonadaceae > Sphingorhabdus_B. Next base: position 2,693 of record JBOFLS010000276.1, read on the forward strand.
ATGCTGATTTCCACTCGTTTCGGCAACACCAACCAGATCCACCGCGTTGCCGCGCCGATGGGTGCGCGCAAACAGCTTACCTTTGAAGCAGAGCCCGTAGGTGTCGGTGCCTGGTCGCCCAAGACCGGGGACATCATGCTGATGCAAAAGGACATTGGCGGCAACGAATTCTATCAGATCTATGCAATGCAGAACGGCAGGCTGGCTTTGCTGACCGATGGCAAAAGCCGCAACAGCTTCAATGCATGGAGCAAGGATGGCGAAACACTGGCTTTCTCTTCGACCAAGCGCAACGGTACCGATAACGATCTATACGTCATGAACCCGCGTGATCCGGCGACCACAAAGATGGTGGCGCAGGTAAAGGGCGGGGGCTGGGGCTTGGTCGATTTCGCGCCCGACAAAAGCTGGGCCTTGGTCGGTGAATATGTCTCGGTACAGAAGAGCAATATGCACCGGCTCGATCTTGCAAGCGGACAGATGACGCCGATCGGCGATCATGCCAAATCGATCGCTTATTCGGGCGGACAATTTGCGCCCGATGGCATACTTTGGGTGACGAGCGACGAGGGATCGGATTTTCAGCGGCTTGGTGTTCTTGATCCCGCAACCGGAAAATTCACTCCCAAGGGTCCAGCGGAAAAATGGGATGTCGATACGTTCGATATTGCCGATGACGGCAGCTTCCTTGCTTATGTCGTAAACGAAGCCGGAATATCGAAGCTGCGGCTCATGGACTTGAAATCGGGCAGTGTTCGCACTGTCGATGCGTTGCCAGCTGGAATTATCGGTGGGTTGGACATCGCACCCTGGGGAGACATCGGTATCACCTTTACCTCCGCCAGAAGTGCTGCAGACGCCTTCAGCATCGATCCCCGTTCGCTGAAGATCACGCGCTGGACCGAAAGCGAGACCGGCGGGCTGGATGTGAGCAAGAATGTCGAGCCCGAACTGGTGTCGATCAAAAGCTTCGACGGACTGACCGTCTCGGGCTTTCTCTATCGCCCCGATCCGAAGAAATTCCCTGGCAAGCGTCCGATGATCATGAATGTGCATGGCGGCCCGGAAGCGCAATCGCGCCCTGGTTTCCAAGGGCGTGGCAATTATTATCTCAATGAGCTTGGCGTTGCAATTTTCTTTCCCAACGTCCGCGGTTCGACCGGTTATGGCAAGACCTTCGTCAGCCTGGACAATGGCCCGTTTAAACGGGAAGACTCGGTGAAGGATATGGGTGCCTTTCTCGATCATCTGGCAAAGGATGGCGGGCTGGATGCCAGCCGCTTCGGTCTGACCGGCGGATCCTATGGCGGCTATATGTGCTACGCCGCCGCCGTGCAGTATAAGGCGAAGCTACGCGCGACCAATTGCATCGTCGCAATTTCGAACTTCGTTACTTTCCTTGAAAATACGCAAAGCTATAGGCGCGATCTGCGCCGTGTCGAATATGGCGATGAACGCGATCCAAAGCAGCGCGCCAAGTTGCTGGAGATTTCCCCGCTGACCCGCGTTGCCGAAATCGAAAAGCCGATGATGGTAGTAACGGGTGCCAACGATCCGCGCGTGCCGCAATCGGAAGCCGACCAGATCGTTAAGGCGATCCGCGACAAAGGCGGCACTGCCTGGCACCTCGTCGGCACCAACGAAGGCCATGGTTTTGCCAAGAAGGAAAATATCGACTATCAGTTCTGGACGTCGCTGATGTTCTGGCAGAAGAACTTGCTGGGCGGCTGATGTCGCCCGTTCCCAATCTGCATCATTCCCACGATGCCGAAGGCGATCAGGGGTCAACGCAAGAATTCATCTCCCACGGATCAAATTTGAACCGCCGGTGATTGACCTCCGCTGCTCGCCTTCGACATCGCAGAGTGACGAACGTAAAAAAACTTACTTATTTCGGCTGCGGTAAATCGCTTTCCGGTGTTTCCGTTTCGGTCGCTTGCCCGGCCTGTCTTGCCTCGCGTTCGGCGCGTTCCTTTTCGAACTGGATCACCCGCTGTTCGACAAGCTCCGCCTCGGCATCGATAGCGGCTAGGCGCTTCCTGCGTTCGGCGGCGATCATCCGGCCAAAGGCCAAGCCAGGATCGGCTTCCTTTTCGGCATAGGCGGCATCGATCTGCTTCAGTCCGCAGCCGGTAAAGCCGCCTGCGCCCGTAGGCGAACAGCTCATCGTGCCTTCGCGCCCAATGAATTCATAGGCCAGAACCCGGTTCGTCCAGGCTTCCTTGCGTGGATCGGTCAGATCGCCGCGCAGCGGGGTGGGAATGCGATAGCGGTCGGACTCGGGCAAACGTGCGCACACGTTGATCGTATCGTCGGTGCTTTCCTGACATTTGTCGTCGCCGTAAACGATAACGGTATTGATCTTTTCCGCGTCTGCGGCTGCCGGAGCCGGGGTCTCGGTTTGCGCGAAAGCGGGTGCGTTAAACAGCGCCATCGCGGTTGCAGCGGCAAAAAACATGCGGTGGCTCATAATCTTAACTCCGATTGGAATATACCGTCTAGGCTTTGCTGCCTGAATAGGAAATGAAATAGGTTCTGGCCTGAAAAGTTTCAAATCCGTTTGGAAAGCCCGATCGCCACACGGCATCCAAGACGGATCGCTGCGCTCATGATTGGATAGGCGAAGGCCTTTTCCGCCCCTGCGGCCAAGGCTGCGTCCTTATGTTCCAGCTCCTCGCGCTGAAAATCCTCAATCATTTCGGCAAGCGCAGGATCGCTGTCGCCGATTTCCTCGAGCTGATCGGCATAATGGCGGTCGATTTCGGTTTCCACCGCCACGGTGCAGGCCATCGCCGCCTCCGGACCGATCGCGGCGGTTACCGCACCCAACGCATAGCCCGCGGCATTCCAGATCGGATGCAATAATGTCGGCCGTACGCCGCGTTCGGCCATCAGGCGGTCAAACGCATCAAGATGGCGCTTTTCCTGCTCGCCCATATGCGCGATCGCCCGCCCGGCAGGATGCCGATCGCCCAAGATCGCCAGTTGCCCGGCATAAATCCGCGTCGCACCAAATTCGCCCGCCTGATCGACGCGGATCATGGCATCACGTGCGGCTGTCTGGTTGGCAATCATGTCTTTGCTCCACGGTGCAGCAGGGTAAGGATCGCCAGTGCACCAAAAGTCGAGATCAGAAAATTAAATCCGGCAAGCGAAACGCCGAACAGGCTCCAAGGTGCCACGTCGCAGCGCGTAAGCGGTGCCTTCATGATCGAATCGAGCAGATCGCCGCCATTCGTCTGCAGCGTCGACGAACAGGCCGTCAGCCCTTCCCACCATCCATATTCGACCCCGGCATGATATCCGCCGATCACCCCACTTGCCAAGATTGCAAGCGCCGCGAGCGTCGTGCAAGCCTTGCGAGCGCCCGGACCCGGCAGGATGAAAGCGCCCAGCGCCAGGGGCACCGCTGCGAAATGCGGCCAGCGCTGCCACCAGCACATTTCGCACGGGAAAAGCCCGCCGATATATTGCGAGACATAGGCCCCGGCAAGGAGCGCGGAAGGCAATAGCAAAGCCAGCCAGCGTGCGCGATTGAATGCAATCATAAGCGCGCGTCTAGCAATACTCAGTTCCGCTTGCCAGCCTTTGCACCCGTATCCGCCAATTTCATCGTAGCCGATCCCAGGCGGGCAATCGTCTGCATCGCATAGTGCAGCTGGAAATCCTCGATTCCCTGCTTTTTCAACTGCTCCGCGGTCATTGCAAAGCGCGGATCGTCCTTGCCGTTTTCCTCAAGGCTTTTGTCATCGGCCAGATTTTCATTGACCAAATGGCGGCGCAGATCGGACTCGCGCACCGCAACGCGCTTTTTGTAATCAGGATCGGAAATCTGCGGCACCGCGATATCGGGTTTCACCCCGCCTTCCTGCACCGACCGGCCCGAGGGCAGGTGATAGCGGGCAACGGTAATGCGAAGTCCGGTTTCACGCGACAGCGGCAGTACATTCTGCACCGAGCCCTTCCCAAAGCTGCGTTCGCCCATCACCAGCGCGCGACGCTGATCCTGCAAGGCACCCGCGACGATTTCAGAAGCCGAAGCCGAACCCGAATCGATCAACACAATCACCGGCTTGCCGCCGGTTACATCGCCCTTCACTTCGCTTTCGGCAAACCAGCGGCTGACGACCACCTTGTCGCGCCCGCGTTCGGAAACGATCTCCCCCTTATCAAGAAAAGCGTCCGAAACTTTGACGGCTTCGTCGAGGATACCGCCGGGATTCGAACGCAGATCGACGATATAACCTTGCGGTTTGCCCCCCAGCTGACGTTCGATGCCTTTCACCGCGGCGACGACATCGGCCCCTGTTTCTTCGGAGAAACCCGAGATCGTAATTACGCCGACCTTGTCCTTTACTTCCCATTTCACGGGTTTCAGATCGATGATGGCGCGGGTGACGGAAACATCGAACGGTTCTTCGCGACCAGGACGGAAGATCGTCAGCTTGATCGCCGTGCCGGGCGTGCCGCGCATCCGATTGACCGCATCGTCAATGGT
>JBOFLS010000277.1:0-44412 GCA_051657985.1 Sphingorhabdus sp.
CTGGAGGCGACGATCAGCAGCGTGGCGATCACGCGATAGACGGGGCAGGTTAAAACTACATGGCAAAACGCATCTTCATCACCGGCTCGGCAGGTTTCATCGGCTATCACCTCGCCAAGCTCTTGCTTGGGCAGGAGCATGTGGTCGGTGGCTATGATGGCATGACCGACTATTATGACGTGCGCCTGAAACAGCGCCGCCATGCGATGCTCAACCAGCATGAGGGCTTCTCCGCAACCGAAGCCATGCTGGAGGACCAGGAACGGCTGAACGAGACGATGACTGCCTTCCGCCCCGACGCGATCGTTCATCTCGCGGCACAAGCAGGGGTGCGTTACAGCATCGAGAATCCCAAAGCCTATTTTGATGCCAATCTGACGGGCACGTTCAACATCATGGAGGCGGCGCGTGCCTTGGGCGTGCAGCACTTGCTGATGGCCTCAACCTCCAGTGTTTACGGCGCCAACACCGAAATGCCCTTTGCCGAGACGCAACGAGTGGCAACCCCCATGACCTTTTATGCCGCAACCAAGCTTGCCAATGAGTCGATGGGGCATAGCTACGCGCATATCTACAACCTGCCCATCACCATGTTCCGTTTCTTCACCGTTTATGGCCCTTGGGGACGGCCCGATATGGCGCTGTTCAAATTTACTAAGGGGATTATCGAAGGAAAGCCCATCGATATCTACAATGACGGCGATATGTGGCGCGACTTCACTTATGTGGAGGATCTGGTGCGCGGCATAGCGGGACTGATCGATGCAGTACCCGAACGTCCGGCATCTCCTGAAGACATCGCCCCCGGCGACAGCCTCAGCCCTGTTGCGCCCTATCGTGTGGTCAATATCGGCAATTCGGACAAGGTTCGGTTGTTGGATTTTGTCGAAGCGATCGAGGCCGAAGTCGGCAAACAGGCGATCCGCAACTATATGCCAATGCAACAAGGCGATGTGCCCGCCACCTGGGCCGATGCCTGTCTTTTGCAAAGTCTGACCGGCTATAAACCGCAAACACCTCTCCGCGAGGGAGTTGCGAAATTTGTCACTTGGTATCGCGATCTTTATGATGTGTAGTCCAAATGGGGGCACTACAAGTTTTGTTACATGGGCGACGCTAATGTAGTCAAATCATGAACAAATCAACGGAATGAAACGAACTCGTCGTTTCAGGCACCTACACGGCCAATATTTTGGCGTTTTCGCTGATGGTGAGCGTCCTAAATCCCTCGGCCCCGATCCCGGGGGCATTTCAAGGTTTGTTACACAGACGGCGCTAGTGTAGTCAAATACAGAACAAACTGTTTAAATGCTGTCTGTCGATCCCCTTCTGAGCCTAACCGAATCCCATTTTCAGGTTTTCCCTGACGTTCAGCGCCCTATGCCCGTTCTCACTTAGTCCCTGTGCCGCTTCCTGCCACAGATAGTCGCCGGTTAGACTGATATGCCGCCAGCCTAGCGGGGCGACATGGGCCAAAAGATCATCTGGTACTGGCTCTCCATTGGCGCGCAGATGTTCAACGGCTTACCCAATGTAAAGCGTATTCCAATAGACAATGGCCGCCGTGACCAGATTCAGACCCGAGGCCTTTAGCGCCTGATTGTCGAATGTTCGATCACGCATCCGGCCCTGCTTGTGCGTAAACACGGCTTGGGCGAGCAAATGCCGAGCTTCGCCCTTGTTGAGGCCGGCCTGACATTGTTGGCGCAGTTGATTGGATTCGAGCCAATCGAGTGTGAACAGCGTCCGCTCGATCCGACCGATTTCCTGAAGTGCAAAATCGAGGCGGTTCTGCCGGCGGTGTGCGCCCAGCTTTTTGAGCATCACCGAGGGTGGAACAGTTCCAGCCTTGATCGACGCCGCGAGCCTGACGACTTCATCCCAGCACTCGCGGATGACTTCCAGATTGTAGGGTCGCCCCACTATGGGCGTGAGAATCGAGCCGACATTCATACCCGGAAAAACACCGATCTTGCGGTCAGCCAGATCGCGCAGGCGCGGTACGAACCTGAATCCAAGCAAATGCGACAAAGCGCACACATGATCCGAGCTGCCGCCGGTATCGGTATAATGTGTTGCAATTTCGAGGCCCGTTCCGTGCGAGACCAGGCCATCCAATACATAGGGTGCTTCGCCCGCGGTGGCGGTGATCAGGCGGCTATGAAAAGGCGCATATTGGTCGGACACATGGGTGTAGATTTTCTGCCCCAGCTCATTGCCATATTTGGCGTTTATGCTGCCCGCCGCGCCTTTGCGGCCGCTGCGGAAGAATTGACCATCGGAAGATGATGCGGTGCCGTCGCCCCAAACGGCGCTCAGCGGAAGGGCGCGCTGAGCATCGACAATCTTCGCAAGCGCAGCGTAATTGTCTTCGGAAAGGTACCAGCCATGGGTCCACGCAATCTGGGCGTAGGTGACGCCCTGGCTTGCATTCGCCATGCGTTCGACGCCCAGATTGGTGGCATCAGCGAGGATCGCGGCGAGCAAGGCTTCGGGATTGGGATGGGTGCGCCCTGAGCGCAGTTCGGCGAAGCCTGCAACGAAGCCGGTATGCGCCGCAACTTCGGCCAATAATTCGGTTATCCGAACATGCGGCATCATGCGGTCAATTCTGGCATCCAGGCGTTCCCCTGCCGGTGGCGTAATGGCTTGTAGCGGGGCGACATGAAGTATGCCTCCGCGCATCTCGACGCCTTCAAGTGTCCCGCGGCGGAGCGCGCTGGCAAAGCGACGCAACCGCCAATTGAGCAACTTGGCGCGAGACTCAAGATAGCTGTCGGCATTGGTATTGAACGGCAGTTGCTCGCTTGTTTTGGCGACTTGATCGCGCGGCAGCAGATAGGCGTCGAAGCGCAGATGGTTGCGGGTAACCCTCGACCCAGATATCGCCGCTTTCGAACCGCTCGCGCAAACTCGCCATGGCTGCGGTCTCATAGAGACGGCGGTCGATCTGCCCACCTTTGGTGATGACCGACTTCCAGCTTTTGCGAAAGGGAAGGGGCGCGTCCGCTGGTATCTCACGCCGACCGCTAGCATTGGCCTCGCGCACCAGTTCGACCGCGGCTAGGATGGGGTCGCGTTTGCCGGCTGCTTTGAACGAAAAGGCTTCGAGAAAGGCAGGCGCGAAACGCCGCAGCGTCATATATTTATCCGATGCGCGAAGCAGCGGATCTTCTTGGGCGAGGTCGGCAATTGCTTTAACCTCGGGTACCGCCCGCAACAGATGGTACCAACCAACAGACGTATCGATCGCATCCCAAGGGTCGAGGTCATCTTCGCGCGCGACCATCAGCGCATCGAGCGTTGAGACGAACAGCGGCATCAAGCGACCGACATCCTTGCTCGACGCTTCCATGCGCCGCTTTTGCGATGCCCGCGCCTTGGTGAAGAGCGAGCCGACCAGCTTGCCAAACATTTGAATCGCGGCATCGGAGTAGCGGATTTCCAGATCAATCAATGAGGCCGCCAGTGTGGCGCGGCGTCGTCGTTCAGAATAGTCTGAAAGCAAGAAGACCGGCGCCACCGCGCCTTCGCGCACGAGCTAACGGAAGCGCCGTTCGTGAATGCTTGATGCAATCGTCGGATCGAGACCGATCTGGCGCACAGCAGAAAGGCGTTCCAACAGCCCGGAGAAGCTCTTGGCCGAGGGGCTGTCACCAACATCGCGCAGCCAGGCGAGCGGTGTTGTACCCGAGGCAGGATTGACGATCAGAAGCGCGTCCAGCGCCAAAACTTGTTCCGGCATCAACGCGTTCACGATTGTATCCGTGGCCAATTTGCGTGCTCGCGCCCTGCCCGCAACACCGATACGTTCGATCCGGGCCGGGGCAGGTAGGATAATCTGCTTGCTGCGCAGTCCATTGACAATCGCGGTGGCAATGGGTGGGCCCTGATCGGTGCTTAGCACGGCGGACTGGGCCAGATCGATCGACAGCGACAAATCGCCGCCTTCAAAGGCTCGCAGACCGAGCGCGGTAGCTGCCGACCAGCCATGTTCCAATCTTGTCTTGGTTCGTGTGGCATACGCCGATAACGCATCAGCCGGCAGATCTAGCTGTTGCGCTACATAGCTGGTTAGTTCATCCGGAATTTGCTTGTCGTGACGATAACCGAAGCCAGGATAACGCAACAATGCGAGCTGCAATGCAAAACCGAGTCTATTGGGATCGCTGCGTTTGACCTTCACAAGCGCACGGTCTTCAGGTGGAATGGAATAATGCTTCGCAAGCGACGCATGATCAAGGGGAATGCCAAATAGAGCGCGACGCTCATCCTCAGTCAGCAGATATCGTCGCGGCATGCGATATGGGTATAAAAGGGCAATATTGATATTTGGTTGATTTACACAGGATCAAAACGACATAGAGCTTAACATAAGAAATATTATCAAACTTTTTGAGCCGCCGCTGAAACCGTCATGTAGCCAAACCCTTTTCGCAATATGTTCCGCTTAGCGCCGTCTGTGTAACAAACCTTGAAGTGCCCCCTTCTTTGACGCAATTTTGTGGCTGGCGCGTTCGGGCGGGCGGTGGCGTGATCTTCCCGAGCGGTTTGGGCCGTATCAGACCGCCAAGCGCCGCTACTATCGCTGGATCGAGCAAGGCGTGTTTGACCGCATTTTCGAGGCGGTGTCGGATGCTCCTGATCTCGAATGGCTGGCGATCGATGCCACCGTCATCCGGGCCCAGGCCCATGCCGCCGGGGGACGGATAAAAAGGGGGGCGCTCAAGCCCAAGCGCTCGGGCGATCACGCGGCGGCTTCGGCACCAAGGTCTCAGCCGTAGTCGATGCGCTCGGCTTGCCGATGCGCTTTGCGCTTGGCCCCGGCCAGCAGAATGACATGGCTCCGGCTTGCGATCTGATCCGGGGCTTGCACGGCAAACAAGTGCTCGCCGACCGCGCCTATGACGCGCATAGCCTGCACGACGTCATTCTCGACCAGGGCGGCGAACCCGTCATCCCGCCACGTCGCCACCGCAAGTTCCAGCACCGCTATGATCGCATCGCATACAAACAGCGATGGGGAATCGAAGCCTTCTTCGCCAAGCTCAAGCAGTGGCGACGCATCGCCACGCGCTACGACAAACTCGCTGTCAACTTCCTCGGCTTCATCAAACTCGCCAGCATCATGCTCTGGCTCAAATGATTAAATCGTCACTACAGCCTAGAACCCGCTTACGGCAAAAAACGGGGCGTTGCGAAGAATTTCAGGGCGCGGCGGTTATCTTAATAAGCGACACCATGCCACTCTGATTGCTCTTCCTAAACCATAAATGTTGCGCAGCCAGAGACCAATATATGCTCTTTTAATAAGGGAAGGCCGAAAATCAGGATGGACAAATAAAACATCCTTGTTATTCGGACCTGACCTCAGCATCCAAAAACCTAGAGAAGTAAGCCTATTAGAAACTTTTTTTGTTCGGTTCGAAAGTTCTGGATACCAGTAGTCATGAAATTCGACGGTGAACTGTCTTACAGAAAGCAAGTCTTCATCAGATGCTTGCTCGAACATATCAAGTTCAGCGCCTTCGATGTCAACTTTCACTAAATCTACTCTTTTGCCTTGGCTTTTTAACAATGTTGAAAAAGCCATAGATGGCACCTCAATAATCTGCCGTGCGCTTTCGTCGTTTAGCAAAGCTCCCACAATTTCTATTCCGAGAACGGAACCAGAGAGCTCCTTCGCAGAGTCAAACGTAAAGCTGGTTTTCCCATCTATACCCGTTATTGCAGCTTCAATGACATTTAAACCCAGTCCTCTCAGATGCTTGGCAAGATCAGGAGTGGGTTCTACCGCGACCACGTTCCAGCCATATCGGGATTTGATAAGTGTCGAAAACTCTCCCCGATTGCCTCCTAGATCAATCGTTAAGCTGTCAGCGCCCACCAATTCAGGAAGAAAAATGTGCTGGCTAATGCGTTCCAGCGATTTCATTATTTCAGCTCCTCAAACAAATTCCGTTGCGCTGGACTCCAATTAACAGACTGGCAATTTTGCGGCCAGATATTTCTGGCCATAGTGCTTGCCTGCGCTGTACCTTTTTCCCATCGGCACAGGGTTTACCGCACAAGCCTCGAGGTTTTTTGTCTCTGATCTTTCCCGATCTTGACGCTTTGAGCGATCAACGCCATCACGATTACAACTTGTAGCGCGCGATCGGCCCCGAACAGCATTGCATCAAAGAAGCCTGAAACAATTAGGCCCAGCGAGCCGCCAACAACCAGGGTTGAAACTGTGCTGCTGCGGATTTGAGTAAAAGCTGCATAAGAACGAGAAGCGACGAAATACAAAAAAAGGCCGGTGAGGACCCATCCCAAAAATCCTAGTTCCACAAGAAGCTGAATATATGCATTGTGAAAATGTGGGTAAACGATAGCTGTTGGAACTCGCTCAGCGATGACGTTGGTTGAACCCCATCCCCAGCCCGTCCAAAAGCGTTCTTGTGCAATGTCCCAGCCATGCTGGACCAGCAAGATACGCTCTTTGGTCGAGAAATTCACTTGTTCCTCGATCGCGAACTGGATTTGGGGAATGTTCAACATCAGGATATAGATGCCACCTGCAATCATAGCTGATCGAAGGACGATACTCTTGGTCAAGAAGAAAAACCCGGCCAAAAATGCCAAGGCAGAAATGACAAGGCCTCCCCGGCTGGTGGCAAGAAAAGAGGCATAAATATGAGTAACGCCCATTATGAGATAGGTAGGATTTCGTCGCATAATGAACAGAGATGTTGCCGAGACAACGCCAATAAGGCCGATAAATGCCGCTCCTTCGTTCGAGCCTCTATCAATAAAAATATAGGGTGGCGTTTGAATTCCCAAAACAACAGTTGTTATAGCCATAACCGTTACAATAAATCCAGCAAACGCGCAAGCCTTTAGAAAAAGCAAAACATTTTCTTCGGTCTTTAAATTTTCGCATAAAAGAATATATGCTGCAATATAAATAAATAATTGTCCCATTTCCGAAATAGATCGCAATGTATAGCCTGAAAAAAAAGTCAAAACTGCAATAGATACAAAAAATACTGCGCAAATATATAAAGGCTTTCTTAGTTTCTTTACTGAAATCGCCAAATTGTTTTCGATCAGCAAAAAGAGCAGGAAAGAGGCGACTGCAATGTAAATCTGCCCGGCACCAAGGCCTAGAAGAACGGCTGTCCACCTCAGCTGATCGAGCCCCGGCAGCTTTGCAACGGCAGCGAGGAGAGCGATGCCAGCGATCACATATGGGATTGCTTCAAGCATATGTCTGACTAAATCCCGTTCCCATTGCGCATTTTTTGCAAGCGCGTGCGCAAATCTGCCAAGACTGCGGACAGGCTTGACGGCCGAAAATAGGTCTTGATGCCAGAACGGACATAGATGATCCGCGCCAAAGCGCAATTGAGCACAACCGCGCTCGTCGCAGTTACCGATGCAGCTCCGATGACGCCGTAGTTAGGCACAGCAAGCACCAAACTGATCATGAGCCCTGTTGCAACAACTGCCATCACGACAAGATTTGCGCGTTGCAGCCCGAGAGCAATAATCAAAGGCGATATCGGTCCCGTCATTGCGTTTACCAGCTGACCCAGAGCCAGGATACTCAACGCCGACGCGGCGCTGGTAAACTCAACGCCGAAAAACGACAGAAAAAAGGCCGGAAACAGCATGAAGGGGACAGCTGCCGGTAGCGATAACAATGCTGAGATGGTCGCGCCACGGTCAACCACAAGTTGCAGGTTCTTTTGCTCTCCAGCAACATGATATTGCCGCATCAACGGCTCGGTCGCTGCCGCGGTGGCACCCAAAGCAAAAATAATCAGGCCAGACAAGCGCACGGCTGCCGCATAGGGTCCCAACTCGCTTTGCTCCGCAAACGCGCCCAGAGCAATAATGTCACCCCGATACTGAATCAGAGATAATAAGCCGGCCATTGCCAACGGAATACCAATCGCCAACCATTCGCGCAGCTGGCGTTCACGCGGCTGTTGTTTTTTGTCCGGAATGCGTTGCAGCACCAATCGTCGAAAAGCCAGAAACAGCAAGACCGCGGCAACAGACATCAGAAAGATCTGCGAACTCACAATTGCCGTGATGGGGAGAGCAACAAGCCCCAAAAGCGCGCACGCCGCTAAACCTGCCAGACCAACCGGCCAGATCACTTGCTCCACGACCTGAGACAAACCGATATGCTTGGCCGCACGCAACATCTCCTGCGCAACACGGAGAACGCTTATCGCAACAAGCAGCACGACCGATAACGGCAACAACCAACCGTGCATTCCATCCGGCATCAGCCCAAAATGCCGCGCGCCTTCTAGCATCGTCCAAAACAGCAACGCCGTAACTATGATAAACCCCAGGGCAGCCCGCCGGTAAGCGCGTAGTGCCCCAGGGCGTCCTTCCGAAATCGCGTCTGATACCACCCGGACGCAAATTTGGCCCAGGCCAAGAGTTGCGACAGGCGCGAACAACGCAATCAGATCGACCATGTAGACATAGAGGCCAAACTGGTCGGCGGTCAGCGCTCTCGCCAGCAAAAGCAAAGCGAGGAACATTACGCCCGTGCCCATGATGCGCAGCAACAGCGATAAGCCTGCGCCAACATATAGATGTCTCAGTGCATCATTACGCATCGACCGGCTCGTCCATCGCAATGCAGTCCACGGTTCGGCGAGGTAACGAAGGTCTGATCATGGCAGCGATTGTCGCATCCAGGCGTTGATGGCCAACAGTGCCCAGATCCGAGTTGAATGCTCGCTCCGGCCTTCGAGATGTTCATCGACAACGCTGGCAATGTAGTTTCGTGGCAGTATTTGCTCGATAATGCCTAGGTCGCTGGTTAACTCATCGCGAACGCGCGATGCCATTTCGCCTCGTAGCCAGCTCGTAAGCGGGACGCGGAAGCCGTGCTTCGGTCTGTCCGAAATCGATTTGGGCAAGAGATCGCGGAGTATACGCCGCAAAGGCAGCTTGCCTGAGGCCGAGTTCATCTTATACCCGAGCGGCATAGTTGATGCCAATTCAATCAGCTCAAGATCGAGAAAGGGAACGCGACATTCGAGCGAAGCCGCCATTGTCATATTATCAGTCTTTAACAGCATTTGCCCGGCGAGCTGACCATCGATATCTGCATCCATCAGCTCTGACGCATCAAACGCGGCAAGTTGGTTCCATGAGAATTCTTGCGCTGCGACCTGACATGCGAAGGGTCCACGGATATAATGCGGATCATCAAGAAGCGAGAAACCTACTTTTGCCTTGCGAAGCAGTTCCGTCAATCCGTCCGATGGCGCGTCGGGAAGGCACCTTGCAGCGCTTCGCGCGATGGATTGTGCTGGCGATGGCACGCGAATCCAATGTTGCTTCCATTTTTGAAGTCTATGGCGGGGATATCCAGCAAAAACCTCATCGCCGCCATCGCCTGAAAGGCAAACGGTCACCTCTTGTCTTGCAAAGCGGGCCAAAGCCAGAAGTGGAAGGCAGGCAGGATCTGCCAAAGGCTGGTCCATTGCGGCGAAGCAAGCATCGATGCCATTCAGCAGTGAACTGGCATCGATCGCGATTTCGTAATGTCGGCTACCGCAGATTTTCGCGATATCGGCTGCGATATCGGCTTCATTTACTTGCTCAACACCATGCCCCGCGCCGGTGAAGCGAATGGTGAAGCTCTTGGGTTCAACGCCCATCCGCGCGGCCATAGCCAAGAGGAGGCTTGAATCGATGCCGCCAGACAGAAAAAACCCGAGCGGAACGTCAGCGACAATCTGACGTTCCACAGCTCGTTGCAAGCAGTCCCTCAATTCGGCGTCACGAGAACCGTTTCCTGACTCATTAGCTGATGCGTGCGGTCGCGCGCGGCGCGGAAGCCAGGAAACCTTGCGTGTGCGCAGATCGATCCGGCACCGGCTGCCCGGCCCAAAAGCCGTTATCCCCTGAACAAGGGAAAGCGGAGCAGGGGTAAAACCATAAGCCAAGAATGCCGACACGCCATCGACACTCACCCCAACCTCTATCGAAAGCTGCCGCATCGCTGAAATGACCGCACGCAGTTCGGAGGCGAATATGACCCAATCGTCATTCTCGAAAAGAAAAAGGGGTTTGATACCTACCGGATCGGTGCCCAGCTGCAGGATAGCGTCGGGACCGCGCCCATCGAACAGGGCGTAAGCATACATCCCATTCAATCGATGATCGAATGTCTCGCCCCATCGCGAATAGGCTTGCAGCGCAACTTCAGTATCGCTTCGGGATACGAACGAGGCCCCTTCAGTGGCCAGTTCATGGCGGAGGTCATGAAAGTTGTAGGTTTCGCCATTATAGCTCAAAGCAAGCGCGTCCTGAGCCATCCGGAATGGCTGGGCACCGCCATCAAGGTCAATAATCGACAATCTCGTGTGCCCCAGAATAGCGTTTTCGCTTTCAAATGTACCAGAGCCATCTGGACCGCGATGCTTCAGCGCCGCAAGCATGACGGAATTCGCCGCCCGTGCCTTCTCGCGATGCTCGGCATTGCCGGATCGCCAAACAATTCCGCAAACGCCGCACATTAATTTAACAAGCCGTCCTGAAGCCGGCCAACTCATAGCCCTTCAGAATTCGGTCACCAACCGCGTTTATGGTGAATCGATCAAGAACTTCACGACGGCCGCGCCTGCCGCGTTGTTCTCTCAACTGGGCATCGACGGCCAGCAGGCGCAAATTCGCAGCCAGCGCTTTGACATCTCCCGGTGGACTGACCCAGCCTGCTTCATTGTTTGCAGTGAGCTCGCTCAAGCCGGCAATGTCTGACCCAATCCAGGGCAAACGCATGCACATTGCCTCAACAATCGAATTGGGGAAGAACTCCCCATAGATCGAGGCCAGGCAATAGATATCCATCGCTGACAACAGCCTAGGCACATCGAACCGTTGGCCGGCAAACACCACCCGGTCTTGCATCCCGCATTCGGCAACGATGCGTTCGACTTTTGCCCGCCCCGGACCATCCCCCACCAGCAAGACACAGAGGTCCGGAAACTCGCCTTTCAGACGAGCGGCTGCCCGCACAAGTATGTGCTGCCCCTTGCCTGGGCCGCCGAGCTCATCCGGGCCGGTCATCGCGCCGGTCGAACCAACTACGAGCTTGCCGGCAAGACCGAACTCCTCGCGCAACGCATTACGTTCGACCGATTTATCGGGATCGAACAGTTCTGGATTGATGCCATTATAGGTGACCAGGATTTTCTCGGATGGGCAACCAAAGGACAGCAGCCGTTCACGCGTCTTTTCACATACGCCAAGCAGAATGCCTGGGGTGCGTTTCCAGATACCGTTGCGCCATTGATGACTCGTCCGCTCCTCCACACCCCGCACACTGGTTACGCTGGGCAGCCGTCGCCCGGCCAATCGGCTCGCAAAGTTGGCGCAAATCGTCGCAGCTGCATTATGTCCATGGATCACATCAGGTCGTTCGCGGGCGATAAGGCCGGCGAGTTTTTTCAACGCCATTCCGATCGCAAAAGGATTGTGTTTGTCGGGCGCCAGTTCTGAGATCTGTTCGACTGAAAAACCAGCCTCGATCACATTGGGCATATAAACGCCGCCAGCTGTTGCAAAGACAGTTTCGTGTCCACGCTCACGCATCATTTTTGCGATTGTCAGCGGCTGTGTTCCTGGGCCCATATCTGGCAGACTTGAGCGAACTGTGAGAATTTTCATCTGAGAGGAAGCCTAAAGAGGAACAAGGGGTAGCCTAAAATGCTTTGCGGCCCATGCCAAGCTGCTGCAGCCAATGCAAGGTCGGGATTTCGATGGCTCGAATATTTTCTGCCTTAACGACTGCCAGTCAAGCTCGTGATAGCGGTTTAAAAACAGCTCGACATCGCGAAATCTCTAACCTAACAGCGCGCCCAGAATGCTTCCAATATCCAAAGAGTTCTGCTTCATCGAGCCGATGCCCATTCCATATTTGATCGGGGGTTGTTACTGGCGGCATCGCGCTTCAATGTCGGCGCCTGCGGAGAACCCTGGAGAGCAGTGTAATGAATGAAACCCATCTCGAAGCCCTCGGGCCAGAAGATCGCCGAGAAATGCTCATGCAGCTGGGTCTGCCAGATATAGAGGCGTTGTTCGCGCCTATCCCTGCCCAGTTTCGGTTGAGCACAAGTCTTGACCTGCCTGAGGCGATCCCGGAATGGTCGCTTCGGCGTCTTCTTGTCCAGCAGGGCAAGGCGAATGCGGATTGCCAGCAAAATCTCTGCTTTCTGGGCGCGGGCGTTTACGATCACCATGTACCCGCCGCAATAGATGCTATCGCTGCGCGTGGGGAGTTTCTGACAGCCTACACCCCCTATCAGCCAGAGATGAGCCAGGGCCTGCTTGGGGCTTTGGAGGCCTTTGCAAGCAAAATAAGCGCTGCGACCAATTTGCCCGTTGTCACCTCTTCACATTATGATGGCGCAACAGCTCTGGCAGAGGCTTGCTGGATGGCGGTCAAGCATACCGGCAGAACCAAGGTTGCCCTCAGCAGTGCGATTTTGCCGCAGTATCGCGAAGTGATTAATACCTATAGCTGGGGCCGTTCGATCGAGCTGGTCGAGCTTTCAACCGACGCGATCTCTGGCCGGCTTTTGCCAGACGCACTTTCGGCGGATATGTTGCCCGAGATCGCCGCCATAGTGATGCAAACGCCCAACGCCCTGGGCCTGATCGAAGATCAGGCGCCATTGGCAGCTATGGCGCGGGACCATGGCGTGCTTCTGATTGGAGCAATGCACGCCTATCTGCCTTTCCTTGATGGGGCAAAGGCTACAGACGGTTTTGACATCATTACCTTTGAAGGGCAGCCTTTGGGGCTGCACATGTTTGCAGGCGGGGCGCATCTTGGCATTCTGGCCTGCACCAGCGAGTTGCGGCGCTGGACGCCCGGCCGCTTGATTGGCAAGGTTAGCGACATATACGGAAATCCGGCGCTGGCCCTCGTCTATGAAGACCGCGAGCAGCATGTCGCGCGCGACCGGGCAACGTCAAATATCTGCTCAAACCAGGCCCTCAACGCGATTCGGTCTGGTGCGTTCATGTCGCTGTTCGGCGCGCACGGCATTGCGAGCTTTGCAAATCGTTGCGTAAGGAATGCAACAACGCTGCGTTCTGCGCTGGCGGAGCTCGATGGCATCCAGATCGTTCACGACGGACCTATCTTCAATGAGTTCGTCATCCGCTTTGCCTCGCCAGAAAAGCAGCAGGCAGCGGTATCGGCTTTGGCCGAACAGGGCATTTTTGCCGGCGTCGATCAGGCATGCCACCCGGGGCTGCAGGCAAATGAACTGCTGGTTGCCGTCACCGAAACGCGGACGCCGGAACATCTCCTGTTCTATGTCATGGCGATGGCAGAGGCGCTTGCCACATCACCCGAGACCGCGCTCAAGTTGCTAAATGACCGCTTGTCGGTGGAACTCGATTGCCTGCGCAGCCCCCTGAAAAACCATAGGCAATTGCAACCCATGCCGGAAATTCAGCTGATCCGGCAATATACCGCCTGGTCGCGTGAGAATTTCGGGGTGGATACCGGGTCCTACCCGCTTGGCTCATGCACGATGAAGTATAATCCCAAGCGCAATGATGCGTTTACGGAGCAGACCGGTTTCCAGGCGCTCCATCCTTTTCAGCCTTCAGAGACACTGGCCGGACTCGCGCGTATCTATGACGAGCTTCGGGGGTATATTGCCGAGCTGATCGGCATGGACGGCGTCGACCTAACGCCGGCAGCCGGTGCGCATGGCGAGCTTAAGGGGTTGATGGTCGCCCGCCGCTATTTCGAAGACAGGGGCGAGTTGCAGCGCAAAGAAGTCATCATTCCCGACAGTGCGCATGGGACAAATCCCGCAACGGCCACCATGGTCGGTTTCAAATGCCGGATCATCCCCACCCGACCCGATGGGTTGATGGACGCCGATGCGTTGCGGGCAGCGCTGTCAGAGAAGACGGCTGTGGTGATGACCACAAACCCCTCAACCTTCGGTGTTTTCGAGGAAGAGATTGGCGACATCATCGAGGCCACCCATGCCGCGGGCGCCCTTCTTTATTATGACGGCGCGAACATGAATGCGTTGATGGGGCACACTACACCCGGCCTGATGGGTTTCGACATCGCCCATATCAACGTGCACAAGACACTTTCCACGCCGCACGGCGGGGGCGGCCCCGGCGCGGGCCCGATCGGCGTCAAAGCGCCTTTGGTCAAATATATTTCGCAAGGCCTGTCGGATGCACGCGCACCCGATGCGTTGCGCACCAAATTATATTTTGGTCATATTTCAGTCCTGCTGCGTGCCTATTGTTATATTCGCACCATGGGGCCGGATGGATTGCGCCGGGCATCAAGCGATGCGGTGCTCAATGCCAATTATCTGATGCGCCGGCTTGAACCGATCATTCCGCCAGTATTCGATCGGCTGTGCATGCACGAGGCACTGCTTGATGGCAGCACACTGCCAATCTCCACCTTCGACCTCGCCAAGCGGATGATCGATTTTGAGGTCCATCCCCCTACCCTGGTGGGTGCCGGATGCGTCTATTTTGGCGAGGCGCTGAACCAGGCAATGCTTTTCGAACCAACCGAAACGGAGACCAAGGCCGATCTTGACCGGTTGGTCGACATCATTTTCAAAATTGTCGAAGAGGCAAAAGGCAACAGTAATATCGCCGCTTCCGCGCCGCTGTCGCGGAAGGTCGCGCGGGTCGTGCTCTGACATTGAACACCAAGGATCAATAAGAATGTGTGGAATTTCTGGCGTCATCGGTAACAGCAAATACGGCAAAGCCGATGTTGCGCGAATGATAGAACGTATCGCCTATCGCGGCCCTGATGAGCAAGGCGTCGTCGAAGTTGGGCCTGCGATGTTGGGCCACGCGCGCCTGGCCGTCGTTGATCCGGAGAATGGCGGCCAGCCAATGTCGAATACCGACGACACTGTCTGGGTCGTCTTCAATGGTGAAATCTACAATTTCATCGAACTGCGCGAAGATCTGAAAGCCAAGGGCTACGTTTTCAAATCGCGCTGCGATACCGAGGTTCTAGTACATCTGTGGCGCGAAAAAGGCGTGGCCATGCTGGATGACCTGATCGGCATGTTTGTTTTTTGCCTGTGGGATACCAAGCAGAATCGCGGCATCTTGGCGCGCGACCGGCAGGGCATAAAGCCCTGCTATTTGATGGATCTTCCCGGTGGCGGCTTTGCCTTTGCCTCTGAAATCAAGTCGCTCTTGTCGCTCCCCGGGGTAAAAGCAGAGATTGATGATGTTGGCGTCAACATGATGCACAGCTTCAACTACTGCCCGCCGCCGCGGACCTGCTATAAAGGCGTGAGCCATTTGAGCCCGGGCAGTTATCTTGAAATCGCACCTGATGGCAGCCGGACACTGCACAAATATTGGAGCTGGCCGCTTTCCACCGAAAAGGAAGAGCTGTCGGATGATGCCTTTGGTGCAATGCTTGACGATGCGATCAGGCTGCAAATGCGCTTTGATGTTGACGGCTGCCTGTTCCTTTCGGGCGGCGTCGACAGTTCGGTCATCGCCGCACATCTGACCAAGCAATGGAACCGGCCAAAGCTGTTGTCCTTTGGCCTGGATTGCCGCGAAGAAGGATTTGGCGAGTTTCACCTGGCGCAAAGTGTTGCCTCGCAGTTCGATATGATCGACCTGCATCCGATCAGCTATGACAATTCGATCGTGCCCGACAATATCGAGGCCGTGTTGCACCACGCCGATCAGCCGCATGGTGACTTTTCTTTTTTCCTGATCCGGGCGCTTTGCCAGACAGCGCATGATGCCGGGGTCATTGTGGCCTTTAACGGCGACGGTCCGGACGAGTTGCTTTCTGGTTTTTCGCACAACCAGGAATTTTTCAACACGCAAACACGCACGAATTTTGCCCTGGGCGAATATTTCAAGCGCATCTGCTTCATGCCCGATGCTTCGCGGGAACGGCTGTTTACGGGGGATTTCTGTAACCAGCTGGATCAACCTATCGACACTTTTGAGGATTTGCTGGCGGAATGGCGGCATCTTGATCCGATTGATCAGATTGTGGCCTATGAATGTACGTCGCTATCGCCGGGCAACAATCTGATCAAAACCGATCGTATGGGTGCAGGCATGTCGATAGAGGGGCGTTCGCCCTTCATGGACCATCGTATATCCGAGGCTTTTGCCAAGGTCCCGCAAACACAAAAATTGCGCGATTCGGTCAGCAAATATTTCCTGAAAAATTATGGAACGCGGTTTTTTGATCACGATTTCATGTTCCGCAAGAAATCGATGCCGACGATGCCGATTGGCGAATGGGTGAAAGGACCGCTCCATGGTTGGGCAGTCGATACGCTTCGCCTGCTGGATCCGTCGCGCTACAATGTCGATGCAGCGCTGCAGATACTGGAAGAGCACCGCCTTGAAAAAGCGAATTATACCAGAGAATTGCGCACATTGTTCATGAGCGCGATGTGGATGCGCAGTCTGGCAAATTAAGGGGAGACAAGCGACTTTATGGATATTCTGCGTGAGCCTGCCATCAAATATTGGCTGATCAGCTATACGGACCTTTTTGGCCATCAGCGGGCGAAGCTGGTCCCCAAAAGCGCGTTTGACGGCATGCGTGCCGATGGCGCGGGATTTGCCGGCTTTGCAAGCTGGTTGGACCTGACTCCTGCGGACGGCGACCTGATGGCCGTGCCTGACATGGACACTGCCGTGCAGCTGCCTTGGAAGCCCGAAGTGGCATGGGTCGCGGCCGATCTTGTGCTTGATGGCAAACCTCTCGAACACGGCCCGCGTAATGTGCTGAAACGACTGACCGCTGACGCTGCTGCCAAGGGCTTTGAGCTTCGCACTGGCGTGGAAGCAGAGTTTTTCCTGCTTTCACAAGACGGCCAGAATATATCCGATGGCGCTGATGTTGCCGACAAGCCGTGCTACGACCAAAGCGCAGTCATGCGCCGGTACGACGTCATTTCAGAGATATGCGACTATATGGAGGCTTTGGGCTGGGGCCCGTATCAGAACGACCATGAAGACGCGAACGGCCAGTTCGAGATGAACTGGCATTATGACACCGCACTGAAAACCGCTGACCGGCATGCCTTTTTCAAATTCATGGTGAAGTCGGTTGCCGAGGCGCATGGTTTCAAAGCCACCTTCATGCCAAAACCCTTTGCCCATCTTACCGGCAATGGTTGCCACGTTCATGTTTCTGGCTGGAAGCCCGGCACCGATCAGTGCCTGTTTGACGATGCCAAGGATGAAAACGGGCTGTCGGACATGGCCAAGCAATTCATGGCGGGGGTCCTCAAGCATGCACCCGCGATGACGGCTATCCTAAATCCCACGGTAAACTCCTATCGCCGCATCGCGCCGGGAACAACGCGGTCGGGGTCTACATGGGCGCCGAGCACCGTGACCTGGACGGGTAACAACCGCACGCATCTGGTTCGTATACCGGGCGCTGGACGGTTTGAGTTGCGCCTCGCCGATGGTGCCGCCAACCCCTATCTGCTGCAGGCTGCGATCCTTACCGCAGGTCTTGACGGCATTGAAAACAAGATGGCGCTGGCTGCACGGCAGGACATCAACATGTACGAGGCAGCTCCCAGCGAACAAGATGTCGAAAAGCTGCCGACAAATCTTGGCGAGGCGCTGCAGCGGATGTCCGGCAATCATGCGCTCCGCGATCGGCTAGGGGAATCGGTGTGCGTTTCCTTCCTAAAACTAAAGTCAGCTGAGTGGGATGGCTATCTTCGCCATTTCTCGAGATGGGAAGTTGATAACGCAATCGACATCTGATCCGCCGGTTGCGGTTCAGAGTAAGGATGCCCGAACCGAGTCAATGATCCGTTCGATCTGCGCGTCTGTCATGTTCGACCCAGAAGGCAGACACACACCTCCGTTGAACAGCCGATCGGCAACCGGTTCATTCGCGGCAGTATAGAACTGGCAATCGGCAAATACTGGCTGCAGGTGCATCGGTTTCCACACCGGACGCGCTTCGATCAGGTCATTGGCGAGATCGGCAATCAGCTTATCGCGCCCATTTGTTCCATTTTCTAACGTACACGCGGAAAGCCAGCGGGTCGAATAGCTCCATTCCGGTTCGGGCATCCATTGTATTGCTGGAACATCGGCAAGGCCGTCACGATAGCGCTCAAACACACGTCGGCGCGACGCGACGCGATCATCAAGCACACCCAGCTGCCCGCGGCCGACGCCAGCCAGAATGTTGCTCATTCGGTAGTTGAAACCAATTTCCTTATGCTCATACCACGGCGCGGGTTCGCGCGCCTGCGTCGACAGGAAGCGCGCTTTGACGATCAGCGCCTCGTCATCGGATACCAGCATCCCGCCGCCCGAGGTGGTGATGATCTTGTTGCCGTTGAACGAATAGATGCCCATTCGCCCGAAAGTACCGCTCGCCCGGCCCTTATAGGTTGCGCCCAGCGATTCAGCGGCATCCTCAACGATCGGAACGGCATATGCGTCGCACAGTTCGATGATCGGCTCCATGTCGGCGCTTTGACCGTACAGGTTGACAGCGACAAGGGCCTTGGGAATCCGGTTCTCGCGTTTTGCAGCCTGAAGCGCACGTTCAAGTGCGCGGGGGCAGATGTTCCAGCTAGCCTCTTCGGCGTCAATGAAGACAGGTTCTGCACCTTGATATGCGATCGGGTTTGCGCTCGCTGCAAAGGTGAGCGACGAGCATAACACTCTATCGCCTGAGCCAACGCCAAGAAGCCGTAGGGCCAGATGAATTGCTGCGGTTCCGGAGCTGACTGCGGCAGCATGCGCTATGCCGACTTTGTCAGCCAATTCGCGTTCAAAGGCGTCTACATTAGGACCAAGTGGTGCAATCCAGTTTGTATCAAACGCCTTGGCAACGAAAGTGCGCTCTTCGTCGCCCATATGCGGGGTAGATAGCAGGATGGGATTGTCGATCTCGCTCAGATGCCAGACTTTCGCAACCCGTCCGTCAGCGTCAACCAATGGTAGGCATGCAATACCCCGCTCGCGCATAAGCTCAAGCGCTGGTCGTCGGCCGCTTCCCACCGGCAGCGTAAAGGGCTCAATCGCATCAAGCGCATCGAGCCGGTCATCGAGAGAAGCGCTGCCGATAATGAAACGGCGAAGATCGCCGTCGGTCACCGTGCGCTGCAGCCGTCCGTTGGCGTCGACCAGCAGGGCAAGGCCAAGCCCGCCGGCATCGATGACCGCCATAGTTTCGCGCACTGTGGCCCTCGGGCCGATTGATATCGCGTTTGGATCGACCATTTAGTCCTTACTTCCTTCTCGGGCAGGAATGCCCGTTACTAAGGCATCACGCGGTACATCTCTGACAACGACGGCCCCGGCCCCAATTTGTGCACCATCGCCGATCGTCAAACCCGGCAGAATGTTTGCCCCGGCCCCGACAAGCACTCGGTGTCCAATTTTGACACCTCCGCCTAGGCTTGCAGTCGGTGCGATGTGACAAAACTCACCAACCGTGCAATCATGATCGACCACAGCGGCGTGATTGATTATCGAGCCTTTACCAATATTTGCGCGTGGTCCTACCACAGCTTGGGCAGCAACGAAGCAACCGGTGTCCAAGATCGCATATATTGAAACGATGGCACTAGAGTGAACAATGCTGCGCGCCGAGTTGCCGCTAGCGGCCAAATCGGCGAAAACACGGGCTCGCGCGACATTGTCGCCAATCGCAACATGGAACGCGCTCGATTCCATCGCTGTGGGCGTGGTGGCCGCCTCAATCGCAACGCCAAGAAGATATTGTCCGGCACGATCGGCATTGTCGTCGACAACGGTGACCAACGCGTCAGGGGTCACTGCGAACAAGGCATCAAGCGCCACAGCGGCGTGCCCGCCGGTGCCATAGAGAATGATCCGCTCAGAAGGCACAGGCTTTGTCCAGCAGCGAAGGTTCCAGTGGCAACTGCGCCAGCAGACTGGCTATGCGGGGTGCGCTGTGACCATCGCCATAGATGTTGGCCGCCTGAAAGCGACCTTTTCGTTCAACTTCGATCAGCGCATCGATAAGCGCCAACGGGTCGGGCTCGGTGTCGAGCACATTGGCATTGCGTTCACGCAGCTGCTGGCGGCTGCCGACATTGATCACCGGCGTACCAAAGCTCGCGGCCTCGATGATACCGGCACTCGAATTGCCGATCATCACATCGGCTGCTGCCATCCAGCTGACAAACTCGCTGCGCTGCATGTGCGTGTATAGCTTCAGGTCTGCCGCAGCCTTCTCGCTTTCGAGAACTGCCCGGATCAGTTCGCCGCCAAGATCGGCATTGGGACGCAAGCCAATGATCGTGTATCCTCTTGCGCGCAACGCCGAAAGGATAGCCTTAATCTGTCGTCCGCCATCTTTGGCGGACTGCACGACCGGGTGGAAAACCATCAGCGCTATCCTCGATCCGCTTGAGAGCCCGGCCATGGTCAAAAGTTCGTCACGGGACAATCTAGCATCCTCAGTCAGCCCGTCAAGGCCCGGGGCGCCAACCGTGAAGATGCAATCGCGATGTTCTCCCATGCATATCAGGCGATCCGCAGCGTCGGTCGTTGCGGTCAGATGTAGGTGGGTCAGTTTGCTGATGGCGTGGCGAACAGGCTCGTCGACGGTTCCAGACCGTTCTCCGCCATGAAGGTGGGCAATCGGAATATTGAGGTGGATTGCCGCAATCGCACCCGCTAGCATTTCGCCCCGGTCGCCTAATAGCAGCACCAGGTCGGGGCGCTCTCGCTCAAAGATATCGCAACAGCCGCTGATCGCGTCGGCGATTGCGCGCGCCATGAAGCTTCGCCCACCGTCGAAGTCATTTGGAATTCGCCCGGCAATCCGCAAGCCATCCGCTTCGATTTCCTTGACTGTGTCGCCAAATCGGGGATCCAAATGCATGCCAGTTACCACGAGGCCCAAATTGAGTTCTGGATGCCTGTCAATCGCCATCAGGGTTCGCTGCATCAGTCCATAATCGGCGCGCGTGCCGGTAAGATAAAGGATGTGCCTCATTTTAGGTAAGATCGCTCCAGGCCAGCAATGTACCGGCGCTCAACGGGCGCGTCGTTTGGCGCCCGACAACTTCGTCGATGGCGGTTGGTGGAATGCCGTTTGCTGGTCGCAGCATGATGAGGTCACGTGGCCCAACCGTGGAACCCGCAGGCAGATCTCTTGCCACGGTGATACTGCGCCGAACCAGCGCGCGGACTGGCATTTCGGATGCGCAGGGCGTTTTGACGCCATCGCCGTACGCGGCCTCAACAGCACGAATTTGCCGCACCATCTCAGTAAATTCCGCCGGATTGAGCGACGCCGCGTGGTCGGGACCCGGCAGATCCTTATCTAGCGTGATGTGTTTTTCGATCACAACCGCACCTAGTGCAACCGCAGCGACGGCAATCTCGCTGCCGCGCGTGTGATCAGAATAGCCAATCTGGCAGGCGAGTTCACGCGCCATCGTCACCATCGCCGACAGGTTGACCGTCTCTGGTTCAGCCGGATAATTGCTGGTACAATGCAGCACGACCAACCGATCGGCGCGGTCCTGCATTAGCCCCAGACGCAGCCATTCTTCTTCAACGCACCTTTTGGCAGCTGCTACTTCGGACATGTCGGCCATTCCCGTCGATATAATTACCGGCATGTCGAGCGCTGCCATGCGACGAAGCATCGGAATATTGTCGATGTCGCCAGAAGGCAGTTTCATGCGTTTTGTACCAATGACCTTGAGGAAATCCGCAGCTTCAAGATCGAAAGGGGTCGACATGAATTCGATGCCCTTGTCCCGACAGTACTGGGCAAGGCGGACATGGTCGTCCTCCGACAATTGCAGCGCCTCCAGCATGTCCTTCTGGCTGCCCTCGCCGGTCTGTTGTTGCTGATACTCGGCCTTTTCAGCTTCGGGCCTGACCAGCTTGGCTGCTTCGAAAGTCTGGAACTTGACTGCATTAGCCCCACTCGCTGCAGCCTCATCGATCAGCTCAAACGCCATAGCTAGGTCACCATTGTGGTTGACTCCGATTTCGGCGATGATGAAGCAGGCGGCGTTACCAGGCACTCCAACCCCCATCGATCGTGAAATTCTGTCCGGTCACCCAGCCTGACGCGTCGCTGCCCAAAAAGGCTACAATTCCCATGAAATCGGCTTCTGTGCCCATGCGGCCAAGCGGTGTGCGTTCGACATAGCGGCGCGCAAAGCTCTCGGGCTGTCCGCGTTCGATCCCGCCTGGGGAAATCGAATTGACCCGGATATCGGGTGCAAGTGTCGTCGAAAGCCAGCGAGTCAGCTGGATCAGCCCGCCCTTGCTCGCAGCATAGGCCGCTGGATTGCCCATTGTGGTGCCCTCGTACAGCGACCAGTCGGGTCCGAGCAGTCCATAGATCGAACCAACATTGATCACCGACCCCTTGCCTGAGACCATGAGCTGCGAATGCAACAGCTGAACTAGATGGAATGGCGCGGTCAGGTTGACTTCCAGCGCCCGCCGCCAGGTGTCGATGGATTGCTCTGGAAACGGGGTCGCCCAGCCCTTCAACGTGGAATCACCGACAAAGGCGGCGTTGTTGATCAAGATGTCAATCCTGCTGAACCGTGCCGAAAGTCTACCAGCCAGCGTGACCCTGGCCTCGTCCTGTTCCAGATCAGCGGCAAGGCAATCCGCCGGGTCGATGCCGAGTTGGGCTGCGGCTGCATCCAGAGCATCGCGGTGGCGGTCGACTAACGCAATCCTGCACCCCAGTTCTGAAAGCGCCGATCCCATGGCCCGGCCCACATGCCCTGCCCCGCCTGTCACGACGGCAACCCGGCCGGACAAATCCTGATATTGACTAAGCCTAGCCATATTCGGCCTCAATCCTTCCCCATATATTCGGCGAACAATTCGGCAATCAGAAAGTCATAGGGCATATCGATGTCAAGTGCTCGTTCGGCCGGAACCTCGACCGCGTGTACCTTGCCGTCGAAAAGGCCATTGCTTTCGCGGATGAGCTTGGTCCGCACGGCGTAGGCGACGGTAGTGATGTCGTAAACCTCGGGAACGTCCTGCCGCCGGTGCACCGTGGTTTCGCTTTTCATCACGATCTGCGCACTGCCATCGGGCGCAATCTGCACCATGTTGAAATAGGGGCTGCGCTCGGCCTTGCGGACGGTCAGCGCCACATCAACCTCGGGTCGTTTACGCAAGACGCTAATGCAGGCCTCGACATCCTCTACGGCGCGAAAAGGCGAGGTTGTTGGCAGGCTGACCAATATGTCGAAATCGCGCCCAGCCTCCGCCATCGCTTCGACCGCATGGCGCCATGCCAGCCATTCGGACGCGGTGTCACCGGCGAGTGTATCCGGGCGCATGAAAGGAACCTCTCCGCCCCAGTTGAGCGCCACCTGAGCAATTTCGGGATCGTCGGTCGAGATTGTCACCCGGCCAAGCGACGGGCAAGCTTGCGCACAAGCAATGGCGTGCGCGATCAATGGCTTGCCGCCAAGCGGTTTGATATTCTTGCGCGGCACCCCTTTCGATCCGCCACGTGCGAAGATGAACGCCTCTATGCGATCAGCAGCCATTTTCGATTCGCTCCATCTTCACCGTTGATCCGCTAGCCGCCGAAAGGCGGGCAGCCTCTACGACTGTCAATATATCGCGCCCCGCTGCGGCATCTGGTTCGGGCTGCGCCGTATCGACGATAGCATGAATGAAATGATCGATCTCGGCCAGATAGGCCTTATTTCCGTCTGCTTCGAAGGGACCGATGCTCTGATCCTGATCGCCGTCCGCCATACCTTCCAGGCGAACGGTATCAGCAATGGCATCCCAAGTCATCGTGCCCGCTGAACCAATGAACCTGCAGTGCCGCACAGCCTTGCGTTGCAGAAAGTCGAGATGCACGTCGATCAGCCTGCCTGGTTCGTCATATTCCATGGTCAGGTTCACCAGATCCTCGACATCGATTTCGAGATCCGAATATCGTCCCATCGTGCAATGCACGCGATCTGGCATTCCAAACAGCCAGATCAGGTAGTCAAGTTCGTGACTGAGTTCGAGCAGTGCTCCGCCGCCCATATTGGCCTGCGCCGATACGCCCGTCCGGTAATCTTGCTCAGGACGCCAGGATGGCAAATATTGCCCCACCTCCGCCCGCACCGACAAAACTTTGCCGATCCGTCCTGCAGTCAGTAGATTGCGAACCTCAATCAGCGACGGCTTGAAGCGCAGATTATAGCCAACCATACAGGTGACGCCTGATTTCTGCGCCGCCAGAGCAATACGATTGGCGGAGGTCACATCGCAGGCCAGCGGCTTCTCGATCAACAAATGTATGCCCCGCTCCGCGAGTTTGCATGCGATGTCGGCGTGCGTGCTTGCCGGGCTGGCGACAATCGCCGCGTGCGGTGCGAAGCGGATGGCTTCGTCAATGCTGGCCGTTACGACATTGGCACCTTGCACGTATTGATCGGATTTGGTACCCGAAAGTCGCAAGATTGCAATTTCTGCGTCGGGGTTCATTGCCCGCAAGTTTCGCAAATGCCTACGGCCGATGCTGCCAAGGCTGACGATCAGAAATCGGGTTGGAGCCTTTCCCATTAACAAGCGGTCAGATGTGCATGTAACGGCGCAACACGTTGAGGCCCAATTCACCGCTACGCTCAGGGTGGAACTGCGTCGCCATCACATTTTCGTGTTGGACGGCCGCACACAGCCGATGACCTCCATATAGGCAATCCGCCAAACGGACACCGGGATCATTGGGAACGGCGGCGAACGAATGGACGAAATAGACTGCGGATAGCTCCGGAACACCTTCTAGCAGGGTGCCCGCCCAGTCGCGCGCCGTTTCCGGAGCCGATAATCCGTTCCAGCCAATATGCGGTACCCGCTGCACTTCCCCCGTTGTTGATAATCCCGGAACGGCCTTTACCCGTCCGGAGAATATCCCCAACCCTGCATGTTCGCCAAATTCTTCGCTTGCTTCGAATAGCATCTGCATGCCCACGCAAATTCCGAGGAACGGACGCCCAGTGGCCTGGAATTGCAGGATCGCCTGATCGAATCCCTTGCTTCGAACAGCGTTTACGCTATCTTCAAATGCACCTACGCCGGGCACAACCAATCTTTCCGCCACGGCAACGCGCCCAGGATCCTCGGTAACGTGTACTTCGACGCCGATATGGCTAAAAGCCCGCGCTACGTTCAGCAGGTTACCCATGCCATAATCGACGATGGTGACATTTGCGACCATGATCAGAGGCTCCTCACCGCGAGGCCGGCATCAAGCGCATGCGCCCTAATGTCGCCAACGGTCGCGCGCCCATAATGCAGGATATCGGCCATCGCAATCGCGTCGGCACCCCCATCGACAGCCGCCTTGTTGAAATCATCAAGTTCGCCCATGCCGCCGCTGGCGATCACGGGCACAGTAACCGCGTCACGGACCTTGCGGATCAGATCGGTTTCAAAACCCTTGCGCGTGCCTTCGCGGTCAACCGAGGTCAGCAAGATTTCGCCCGCACCGCGCTGTACCGCTTCCACCGCCCATGTCAGCACATCAAGGCCCGTCCGTTCGCGACCATTGTCGGTGTAAACCTCCCAATTGCCGCTACCGACCAATTTTGCCTCAATCGACAACACCATCGCCTGCGAACCGAAATGGCGCGAAACCTCCGTAATCAGTTCTGGACGCGCAATCGCAGCGGTATTAATTGCAACCTTGTCCGCGCCGGAGCGAAGAATATGCCGGGCATCGTCAACCGATCGGATACCGCCGCCGACGGTGATAGGAATAAACACTTGGTTCGCCGCGCGGCTAATGATGTCGCTCAAATTGTTGCGACCGTACAGGCTGGCAACAATGTCCATATAGACCAGCTCATCGGCCCCCGCCTCATAATAGCGCATCGCAAACTCATGCGGATCGCCCATCACGCGCAAGCCTTCCAGCCTGATGCCCTTGATGAGGTTCGGTCCCTTGATGTCAAGCCGGGGTATGATGCGGACGTTGCTCATTGAGGTGTCAGTCGTGCCAGACCGCGTGACGCAGTTTCCATTCACCGTCCCAGACCCATAGATGCGGCGACCGGAAGGTTTCGGCCAACTGCATGAAATATTCGCGGTCCAGTATCGGTTGCTCGAACATCTGGCTCGCCTCCGGAAATTCCTTTTCGGGAATAGACAGATACTGAAAAATTTCTTCGGCAAAACGCTCAGGAAATTCGTGATCAAAGCGCTTGACCAGTGCCACGCCCTCGTCACGGGTGATATCCTTTGAGCGGATTTCCTGCGCAGCGTCGTAGCTCGCGCGTCCTAGTCCGAATTTCACTCCTGTAGTGTAGTAGTGAAAATCGTCGATGCGGTCGTCGATCGAGTTATATTTGGAATAGGTTCCCGGTGTGCGTTCTGGCGATGCCTGGAAGCCGCCATGCTCGACCGCATAATAATAACAGGCCTGCGGATGCCATTTCAGATAATAGCCCAGATAGTGAACTTCCACCTTCTGCTCCTCAATCTGGTAAGGGTCAGCAGGCAGGTAGGGCAGCAGGTCTTGTTGCACAACACCGAAATGTTCTTTCAAGTCGGGTACCGAGACCCCACCCAGACTGACTTTCGACTGGTCGTTAGAGGTGAAGTACGACCAGTCGCGTTTGGCACTGTCGGTATCGCCGATCGGGTTGCCATATTCAGCCTCGTTTTCGCCAAAGAAGACCAGCGGAATCTTGTGCAGCAGCGCCATCTTAGGGGCGAGCGATTTTTGCCCGAACATGAATGCCTGGAAGGGGTGGAAAAGGTTGTCTACGGCCAGGCGTGTCAGCAAGCGATGAACGCGGCCATTGGGCGTTGTCAGCATATTGTCATGCCCGGCGTGAATCCATGCCTGAAAATTCTTCCAACCCCAATCGGTGTAAATATGCGGTGCCCAGGTGACAGTCAGCGGATTCATCCGGTACTTGGTGCGCAGGATATGCGAAGCATAAAAACTGTCTTTTCCGCCCGATCCAGGCACGATACAATCATATTGGCCGTCCTTGCTGCGATGGCGGTCACACAAGTCTATCAATTGCCGTTCGCGTTCTTCCCAATCGATGGTCTGATGTTTTTTCTCGCCGAACCGGCAGGCGTCGCAAATGCCCTCTTCGTCGAAATAGATAGTAGCTTTTTTGCTGTCCTTGGTATGCTTATACTCAACTGCCGAATTGGGGCGTTGGTTGGAGATGACACAGCGCTTGCAGAAAACAACCTCTTGCGGAAGACCATATTTGGTCTCCGGATCCGTATTGTCGGCCGCAAATTTTGTTTTGTCGATCTGCGCTGGATAAGCTATTTTCTGCATCAACTACTCCGCTCAATTTTAGCAATTTTTTCTATCGCGGCAACGATTGCCTCGGTTGCCGTAACTTCCCTTGGCGGCGGCGACACTTGGCCCGATAGAGGAAAAATCGGCAGCTTGCCAGCCATGTCTTGCACCATTTTTGCAAGTGCTTCGGGGGACTCCACGCCGACCGAAATGCCCATTTGGGAATACGGTGCATCGGCGGTGAACACCGAACGGTCGACCGAGATCAGCGGCCGGCGTGCCAGCCATGCTTCAAGTCCCACCGTGGATGCAGTGATAGTTACCAAGTCGACTGCGTGCAGCAACGGATGAAGCGGCTCCGAAACCGGGCTGAACTCAACCCGGTTACTGGTCGTGAAGGCGATCTGCTCGCTAGGGTGATACCGGACGACCAAGCGAAGCCGATCGTCATTCTTGACAATCTCGCGCAACGCCGCTTCGGCGCGGCGCGGCAAGCTTGGGTCGCCGACTGCGCCGGTGAAAGGATGACGGTCCGGCTCGACGGTCGACGCCCACAATATCGTCAGGCGACCGTCATTCCATCCTTTGGCGGCGCGCAGGGCCGCCCCAGCCTCGATTGTCATGCGATCGTTGACCGCGTCGAGTGCCGGATTGCCGGTCACGATTACTTCGTCTGCGGAACGGCCGCAATCGATCATGAGCGCGCGAACGGTTTCGTTAAGGACTGCCACCCGGTTCGCGAAACCCGGCTTTCCGATCCATTTGACTTCCTGCAATGCGAACAGGTCGACAACGCATAATGCTGGAATTCCCAACCGGCCCGCCGCGATCACCGTTGCCTTTTCGGTGCGCGGGCTGTTCGTCGCAATCACGACGTCGGGAGAATATTCTGTTAAGACATGCGTCATGAAATCTATCGGCAAAAAGGCTTGCCGTCCCTGCGCATCCCAAAGCGCGCGCGCCGCCGCCTCACCTTCGCGTGTTGCTAGATCAGCAAAATTCGCGCCGTGGTAGGCAAGCGTCTCTTCAATACTGACCGGCCCGTTGGGATTGGGATTGGGACAAAGCTGTCGCGCATAGTCTTCTGCCCCAGCTGCTGCATGATGCTTCAGGTCGGAAAAGCCGATATAGACTTCGCCTGCGGCCCTTGCTTTCGCCGCAGCGGTGGTCAGCGCGAGCAGCGTGACCCGCCATCCGCGCGCCCGCAGCAGCTTGCAGAGCGGCAAAACCATGGTGATGTGCCCACCACCATATGCCGCGAGAAACGCATGGGGCCTAGCAGCCTGCATTTCAGTTCGCGCCCTTGCTGAAAAGGGCAAAAGCCGTCGAAAAGAGAATAGCCAGATCGCGAAGTAAGCCCGGATTTCGGGCATATTCCAGATCGAGCGCCAGACGCTGTTCCGGTGTCGCATTTGAGCGCATTCGTGACTGCGCCAACCCGGTAATCCCCGGGCGAACCGAACAGCGTAGGGCCCAATCGTCGGGCGCATAGTCGGCCATTTGGGCTGGCACGTCCGGGCGCGGGCCCACCAGGCTCATGTCGCCGCGCAGCACATTTATCAGCTGCGGCAGTTCATCAAGACTTGTCTTGCGCAGGAATCGACCAATTGGCGTAATTCGCGGATCATTGTCCGTAGTAGAGTGTCCACCCAAGCTGGCCGCGTTGACCACCATTGATCGAAATTTGAGCACTTCAAAGCGCTTGCTATGCAGTCCCATGCGCTGCTGGCGGAACATGACAGGTAATCCATCGGTCAACATGATGATCGCGCAAACAGCCAACATTAGCGGTGCAAACACCGCCAGCAGTGCGAACGAAACCAGCAGATCGAAAAGCCGTTTCATGGTCTAGCCCGGCTCAAGCTGGTCGGCTGCGAGCATGCATACGGGCATTGATTTCGGCCACAGCAGCGGCTATCGCCAAAGCGTTTTTTGACAGAGCCGTGGCATCCATTGCGAGTGCTGCTCCATAGGCATCCCTCAGCTTTTGCAGTTCCAAAGCAAAGTTCATGCTCGTCTCAATATCCGAAAGCGTCTGTGCCCCGCGGTGAAAAGTTCGCGAGAGGATGGCGGCATCTGATCCCAGCCTTGCGTGTTCAGCGAGGATACCCTCTGCAGGCAGCAAACCTTCACCCGCCCGCGCAACACCGCCGATACCAAACGGCATCCCCGCCATGCGCATTTGCGAAGCCATCGCAGCGACGGTGCCATCTGTCAGCAGCTCGAACATGAAACTGCGCTCAAGTTCGAGGCTAAGGTCGTTAAGTCCGATATGAATCCGAGCAACACCAGGGATCGAACAGCAGGCTGGCAGGTCGGCGGCCGCTCCTCGCGTTTCGGCCAGCAGGAAAACCTGCGCTCGGCCGTTGACGATCCGGCAATAGTCTGCGGCTTCGCTGGCGCTGTGGAAATAGGGCAGCATCACGATGTCGGCGCCAGCAGCTATGACGCCATCCAGTTCCGCAGCACTGCCCGAATGAAGCGGATTTGTCCGCACTAGCAAACGACCAGGCGGAACGGCCCCGCGTACCTTGCGAACGTCCCCAACGCTGTGCGAGTTCATAACCGTATCGAGATGCCCCTGGCGGTCAGCCTTGCCCAGTACCTCCAGGTCCACCATGATCCAGTCAACGCCCCGGTTGCAAGCAAATTCGGCAATATCGGGCTGCTCGGTGATAAAAATGAAGTGCAAGGCAGGCTCGTGTTTCAAGGGCGGTCGCTGGGTGGAATAGAAACGGGCTCAGGCAACCCGCCAAGATGGTTGGCTCTGTGGGGTGCCCACCTCTCCGGCTGCTTCGGGCGCGTATTCGGGAACGAGCTGCTTTAAAAGACCAAGCAGCTTTAATTCGTCGCCATTTTCCGCCGCGGCGCGGGTCTGTGCAATAAGCGACGAAAGCCCGTCCCAGGGAATGAAATCTTCGCGCGCTTTCATAATCAGACGGTGCTGGGTAGGCTCCGGATTGTTGCCGATCAACAACTCCTCATACAGCTTTTCACCCGGTCGCAACCCCACAACTTCGATTGCAATATCGCCGTCAGGGTGTTCCAAAGTCCGCTCGGTTAGCCCCATTAGGTTGATCATGCGGCGTGCGATGTCGACCACCTTAACTGGTTCGCCCATGTCGAGCACAAAAACTTCGCCGCCATGAGCCATCGCCCCGGCCTGGATTACAAGTTGCGATGCTTCGGGAATCGTCATGAAATAGCGGGTGATTTCCGCATGAGTGATCGTCACCGGCCCGCCGCCCTGGATCTGCGAACGGAAAAGGGGGACAACCGAACCTGAGGATCCCAGGACATTGCCGAAACGGACCATGGAAAAACAGGTTCTCGAACTTTCAGCAGCGCGTGCCTGCAAGACCTGTTCCGCAAGTCTTTTGGTAGCACCCATCACATTGGTCGGACGCACTGCCTTGTCGGTCGAAATCAAAACAAAGTTGGAAACGCCCTGGCGTTCAGCGACCAGCGCCATTGTCATCGTACCCACAACATTGTTGAGAAGGCCTTCGGCTATGTTGCACTCGACCAGCGGCACATGTTTGTAAGCGGCTGCATGATAGATTGTATCGGGTCGCCATTCAACGACAATCCGGTCCATTCGCGTTTCATTCAACACTGAGCCGAGCAACGGCACAATTTTCAGCTCGTCCCCATAGAAATTGTCCAGTTCCTGATGAATCGAATAGAGGTTGAACTCCGATACTTCAACCAGAATGAGGCGTTGCGGGCCAAGTCGCGCGATCTGTCGACATAGTTCGCTGCCGATAGAGCCTCCAGCACCGGTCACCAGCACCGTTTTTCCGCCAATATTCCGTGCCATCAATTCGGGTTCGGAGGGAACCGTATCGCGCCCAAGCAGTTCCTCGATCTGCAGCTCACGCAGTTCGTTCACCTTGACGCGACCGCTGGCAATGTCGACGACACTGGGGACTGTCCTGATTTTGACCGGATAGCCGCTCAGGCTATCGATAACCTCTTTCCTGCGCTGACGGCTTGCCGAGGGAATTGCGAGCAGAAAGTCGGTAACGCCATAGCGTTCGAGCAGGTCGGGGAGGTTGGATGCGGAATGGATGGTCTTTCCGTGCAGTTCGCTGCCTTGCAACGACCGATGGTCGTCGATGAAGGCCACCACTTCCATTTCGTGGGTGCGTTGCAACGCGGCCTCAAGCTGGCGCCCAGCCGATCCGGCACCGAAAATAATTGCTCGGCGCTGGCCCAAGCGCGAATAGAGCGGATGGTATAAACCCAAAATCGTTCGGGCTGTCGCTCTTGAACCGCCCACAAAGAAGAGCAGCAGTAACGGCTGTATCAATCCGATTGTCCGGGGCACTCCGCTGAAGCTGTAGGCCGTGAATATCGCCGCATAGATTGCCGCATAGATCATAATGCCCTTGGTCAGGCTTTTCAGCGTCGACCAGCCAGAAAATCGAAAGATGGCGCGATACAGCCCGACGGAAATGAAGATTGGGAGCGCGAGTATTGGTGCAAGCAAATAGGGCAGCCATTGATTGTCAGTGGGATAAATCCAGTCCGATAAGCGCAGCCAATAGGCAAGCTGCACGGTCAGCACGCACAGCACAAGGTCCAGCGCCATTGCCAGCATGCGCTTCGCTGATCGCGGTATATTCTCCGTCATGCGTGTCAATGCCGACAATGTTCGCCCCTTGTTTTCCGCGACAATACCCCCATAAGCTGAATGATTGGCGGTGCTCCGGACTCGTCAGCTATCCCGTTCGCTGTGTGTCGTGCCATAGCCATAGCCATAGCCGTACCCATAGCCATAACCGGCCTGCTTGTGCCGCAACTTCGTCAGCACCACGCCAAGCACATGTGCATGTACTGCCTCCAAGCGTCCCAACGACGCCTTGATACCGCGCACGGCAACACCCTCAGCCTCCGCCACAAAGACGCAACCTTCCACCGCCCTCGCCAAGAGCGGCGCATCCGCCAGCCCCAAAATCGGCGGCGAGTCCACCACCACATGCTCGAAATGATCGAGCATTTGCCGCACCAGCATCAGCATCCGGTCACTGCTCAGCAATTCGGCAGCGCTTGGCGGCGTCGGGCCGGCGGTCAACATGTGCAGGCCTTTGATGTTCGTCGCTTGCACCATCTGCTTCCAGTCATTTTCGCCAGCCAGGAAGTTGCTCAGCCCCATCTTGTTCGAAATGCCGACAAACTGGTGCATCGAGGGTGAGCGCATGTCGGCGTCGATCAGCAGCACCTTCTTGCCCGTGCGACCGAGTACGGTGGCGAGCGCAAGGCTGGTGGTGCTCTTGCCTTCCGCGGGTCGGGTGCTGGTGACCATCATCGCGCGCGGGACGCCGTGATCGGTCGAGAAGGCCAGGTTGGAACGGATGCTAAGATAGGCCTCCGATAGCGAGGACTTGGCGTCTGCCAGCATTGCCAGCGCATCTTCTTCCTCGACATCGGGCACGCTGCCCAACAGTGGCACCCCGAGCATGCGGTTGACCTGACTTGGATCGCGCAAACCTTCGTCGATTTGGTCGAGCGCGAAGGTGGCAACAGCGGCGAGACCCAAACCGGCAAGCAAGGCAAGCGCAAGGTTCAATGGCAGGTTCGGCGAGGAGGGCTTCTCAGGCAGCTTCGCCGTATCGACGATCGCAATATTATTGGTGCCCACACCCGCAACCCCGATTTCCTTATAGCGCTGCAGCAGGCCGTCATAGAGTTCGCGGTTGGTATCGGCTTCGCGCTGGTAGATGTTGTACTGAATGCTGTCGCGCTGCTGCTGCCGCATGCGTGTCTTCAGCTCTTCGACCTCCTGCTTCAGTCTGGCCTCACGCTGCGCGGCTTCGCGGAATTCGGAAGAACGGCTGTTGAGCACCCTTCCCTCTTCACGCGCGATGCTTGCATCCAGCACACGCAGCTGCTCCGACAGCGCGCGCGCCGCGGGATAGCCGGGTTCGAACTGCACCATCATCTTGGCATAGTCGGCGGCAACCTCGGCACGCCTTTGCCGCAGCTGCGCGATCGCTACATTGCCAAGCGCTTCGGCATTGGCACCGCCAACCCGCTGCCCGGACCGGCTTTCGGCGGTGATCCTGTCGGCGGTTGCCTGCGCTAATGCGCTGTTCAACGCTTCGAGATCGCTTGACGTCAGCGTCCGCTCAACCTCAGTACGCCCGTCCACGCTTTTGCTTTTACCAAGTGCGACGATGCCCTTGGTTTCGGCATAGCCAACTACATCGCGTTCGGATGTTTCGAGCCGCGCCCGCAAATCGGCCAAGCGGCTCTCGAGGAAGGTGCGCGCATCAGCGGTCGAGGCGAAACGGCGATCCATGCTCTGGACGATAAACTGCTGAGTCCAGGCATTGGCGATTTGCGA
The DNA here is from genome assembly GCA_051657985.1 of Sphingorhabdus sp. Lineage (GTDB taxonomy): Bacteria > Pseudomonadota > Alphaproteobacteria > Sphingomonadales > Sphingomonadaceae > Sphingorhabdus_B. The sequence continues at coordinate 33,654 of JBOFLS010000277.1, forward strand.
GGAAAGCCCAGGTGACGCACTGGTATAGCTGATATCGACCAGCGCCGATCCGCGGATGGGGGAAATCGAGGCGTGTTCGAGCAGCAGGTCGACCGCAAGCTTTTCGCGCTTCTGCCGGTCGGCAGCGCTCAGGGGCTGGCCGGACTTGGTCGCAAATAGCGCATTGTCATCAGGGTTCACGCCGTGCGCGTCAAAGAAAGCCTCGTTGGTGCTCAGCCGCAACTGCCGCGCCACGCGTTCGGCGAGCGAGCGCGCCTGCAGCAGCGAATATTGCGTCTGGAAAAACTCCAAGTCGCGTCCGGCATCTGATGATTCCAGCCCCTCGACATTGGTGACTTTTTTCTGCTCGCGGCTAATCTCGATCCGCGACGTCGCCGTATATTGCGGGGTCGCCAGAAGCGTGAAGACAAGGCCGATAGCCAATGCGGTCAGAATGATCCCCGCAATCACCCATTTCCAGCGCAGTACCACCTGCCAATATTGCAGCAGGATCGGCGGCGCGATCGGTTGGCCCGCCTCCGACTGTCCGCTATTGTCAAACTCTGCCAGGGTATTCGTTGCTTGCAACATTCAAAAATCCGAAATCAACTTTGATGATTAAAGAACATTGGCCAGCCAGAATTTGCGCTGCCCTATGCACCCTTCATCCCTTTGTTGCCCGGCTAGCGGAGACTGAAGAATACTTCCACCCCCTTTTCGCTGTGCATCGTAAACAATATGCTTGGCTGAACAATTAATAAGAGATATTGTCCTAAACGCATTCAATCACACCGAAGGCGTGCAATATGAATTCAGAAGTGTCGCGTATTGCCGAATTGGCCGAATCGGGCGAGCGGATGATCGAGCGGCTTCGCAAGAAAGCCTTCCTGCCCGAGGCACGCAAGGGATTGCTGGTGCGCTATGGCATTGCCGAGGCAGCCGCATTGCTGGGCTGTTCGACCAACCGAATCCGCATGGCGGAGGAAGACGGGCGTCTTCCCCCTGCCCCACCGACCGAAAATGGGCGTCGTCCGGGCTATTCGATTGAGGCTTTGCTCCATATGCGCCAGGTGCTGGGTGCCTCCCCTGCCCGTCGCGATCTCGATCCGCCGGCAATCATCGCCGTGCAGAATTTCAAGGGCGGCGTCGGCAAATCGACCGTGACCACGCATCTTGCGCATTATCTGGGAGTACAGGGCTATCGCGTGCTGGTGGTCGATTGCGACAGCCAGGCGACGACAACGACGCTGTTCGGCTTCAACCCGCATTTCAACATCACCCGCGAACAGACGCTTTACCCCTATCTCTCGATCGAGCCGACCGAGGCGGACCTGTTTTATGCGGTGCAGAAAACCCCCTGGCCCAATGTCGACCTGATCCCTTCGAACCTCGAACTGTTCGATGTGGAATATGAGCTAGCAGCAGCAGGCGCGGATGGCGGATCGGTGCTGGCGAGCCGGTTCAGGAAGCTGAAGCAAGGCCTGCAGGATCTGGCGCGCAATTACGACATCGTCCTGCTCGATCCCCCCCCTGCCCTCGGCACGATCAGCCTTGCAGTGATGCAGGCGGCGAATGCGCTGTTGGTGCCGCTGGCTGCGACCACGCCGGATTTCTGCTCGACGGTGCAGTTTTTGAGCATGATGGATCAGGTTACCGGGCAACTGACCAATGCAGGGATTGCGGTCGAATATGATTTCGTCCGGCTGATCTGTTCCAAATTCGATGCCAATGACCCCAGCCATGCAATGGTGCGACAGATTATGGAGCAGGCCTTCGGCCCTGCCCTCCTCCCCATTCCTATATTGGAAAGCGCGGAAATCAGCCATGCGGCGCTGCGGATGATGACGGTTTACGAACTCGAACGCCCAATTGGCACACCCAAGACGCACAAACGCTGCCGCAGCAACCTGGATGAGGCACTGGCGCAGATTGAGGCAATGGTGCGCCGCAGCTGGGGGGTCGCGGTGCCCGCACGGGAGGAGGATGTGGTCAATGCGGCGTAATCAGATTCATCCTATTAAATTGAACGTCACATGTTTGGATAACTAGGTTGAGCACAGCAATGGTAGGCGGTTATCCCGATTTACTGATAAACGGATATCCTGTTATACAAACTCGAGTCAACTTTCTTGGGAAATGCTGCCATGAATGCCGAAACCCGCAAATGGACCATCGTCGTCGACAAGGAAACCGACATAAATCTGCGCACCCATCTGGCGCAAAAAGGCATGAAAAAGGGCGATCTCTCGAAATTTGTCGAGAATGCCGTCAACTGGCGCGTCCTGCGCGAAACTATGGAAGAGGTTAGAGAAGGCTTTAAGGATTTGAGCAGCGGAGAAGTCGAGATGTTAGTCGATGAAGCGGTTGCTTGGGCGCGCTCGCCCGAAGGTATTGCAAGCGGCAATTGGCCGGATAAGGGCTGAGGCTGCGTGCGCCTTGTGGTCGATACCAATATCTGGATCAGTGCCTTGCTGGCTTCAGATTCGCTGCCGGATCGCTTGCTGGAACTCATCAATGACCGAAAATTGATTTTGCTTACATCCGAGGCGCAGTTTGGAGAGTATCGGCGGGTTACACATTATTCCAAGCTGAGGTCCCGGATAAACAAGCGCCACGCGGGGCGGTTGCTAAACGATTTCCGCAAAGTGGGTGTGAATGTAGACCCCCTGCCCCATGTCGATCGATCACCCGATTCTTTCGACAACTTTCTTCTGGCGATGGCCGAAGCCGGGCGAGCCGATTTCCTGATAACCGGCGATAAAGCCGACCTTTTGGCCTTCAAAACGCATGGCCAGCCACAGATCGTTACTGCCAGACAGTTTCTAGAGATCGTCCTATGAAGTGCAATTTTCTTCTTTCCTACACGCATATGTTCGCCATATGTACTCCGATCTTTCAAGAACGGGTGATTCGGAGGATCGATTGATGGCAAGGAAACAGACCGACTATCTGGCAGACCTGCTGGCGGATGAGGGAGGGAATGCGCCCCAAGAGGCCGTAGACCGCCATTTGGCAGGTAGTGCCCCCTCCCAGCCCACAGGCACCCAGCGCGCCGGCATGAGCCTGCTGGGCCGCGAATCGGCGCTGGCCCGGGTCGCCTCGGGTGAGGTTCGGCAGGTGACCCAACTTTTGCTCGATCCGGCGCGGGTGCGGATATGGAGCGGCAATGCGCGGATGCAGGCGGGGCTTTCGGAAGAAAATTGCCGCGACCTGATCAATTCGATCTTGGCGGAGGGTGGGCAAAAGGTGCCGGCGGTGGTCCGCCGCGTCACCGACGATCCGGATTTTGATTATGAAGTGATTGCGGGCACGCGCCGCCATTTCGCGATCAGCTGGCTGCGCGCCAATAGCTATCCCGACATGAAATTGCTCGCCCAGGTAGCCGAACTGGACGACGAGGCCGCCTTCCGCCTCGCCGATATCGAAAACCGTGCGCGCAAGGATGTGTCCGATATCGAACGCGCGCGGAACTATGCAGCCGCAATCGACATGCATTATGGCGGCAAGCAACGGCGCATGGCCGAACGGCTGAACCTTTCCGAAGGCTGGCTGTCGAAGATGCTGGCGGTCGCGCGCTTGCCCGATATGGTGATCGATGCCTTTGCTTCGCCGTCGGATATCCAGCTGAAACCCGTCTATCCGCTCGCGAAGTGGTGCGCTGACAACAACTATCGCGGTATCGCCATCGATCGCGCGCATAAAGTGCATGACGAACAGCTGGCGCGGGCCAAGGCTGGAAAACCGCCGCTTGGCCCTTCTGATGTCATCCGGCAAATCATGCATGGGCTGGATAACAGCGCGGTACCGCCCCCTCCCCTGCCCGCGATCAGCGGCGCGCATGGCCGCCCCATCCTCAGCCTCGCCTCGCGCAACCGCCAGGGCTTGACGCTGCGGTTGCATGCCGGAACAGGTGCCAGCTATGAGGAGCTGGCCGACGCGTTGAAGGAACTGCTTCGCCAGCTGGAGGAAGATGGCAAGGGTTTACAGGCATGACTGCCCTGCCCTGCCACACCGCACTCTCATTCTTCGTCATTCCCGCGCAGGCGGGAATCCATCACCTGTCGTTGAAATTTAAACTGTCGGTGATGGACCCCCGCCTGCGCGGGGGTGACGAAGGTTGGAAAACTGCAACGACGGCTCTCTACTGCAGAAACTTTCCCCGGGGAAAGTTTCTGCGACGCGGGAATATATTCGCGCGGAGACGCGAAGACGCGAAGACGCGAAGAGTTTGCCCTGCGGCGCAGCCGCTATTCCGCAAGCTCTGCCTGCTCTACACGAATCCACATATTTCACACAGAGATCGCAGAGAAAGATGAAAGGCGCTTCGCACAAGTCTGGCCTCTTGGCCTCTTCGCGTCTTCGCGCGAACCCTCAAACCTCACTGCCCCCAAAAACTTTCCCCCGGGAAAGTTTCTGATGAGCAAGGGCAGCCGCCAATCGATCAACGAGCAGTTCGACCTGTTCCTGCCTTATCTGGCGGACCTGCCGCTGCGCGACCAGCGCGAGATGATGGAGCGGCCGTTTTTCAGCCTGGCCAAGACCAAACGCGCCAAACCTATCGATTATACATCCCCTGATGGCAAGCTATGGGTCAATGTTTCGGCCAATCCCACTTATGGCATGGCTACGATCTGGGATGCCGATATCCTGATCTATTGCGCCTCAATGCTCGCCGACATGGCGCGCCGCGGCGTGAACGACGTGCCGCGCAAGCTGCACATCATGCCCTATGACTTGCTGCGCGCGATCGGCCGCCCGACCACAGGCCGCGCCTATGAGCTGCTAGGCCAGGCGCTCGACCGCCTGGTGGCAACCACCGTCAAGACCAATATCCGCGCCGAGAACCGGCGCGAGGCAACCTTTAGCTGGCTCGATGGCTGGACCCAGCTGGTCGACGAAAAGACCGAACGATCGCGCGGGATGACGCTGGAGCTGTCCAACTGGTTTTACGAAGGCGTACTGATGAAGGGCGGGGTGCTGAGCATCGATCGTGCCTATTTCGACATCACCGGCGGGCGCGAACGCTGGCTCTACCGGGTTGCGCGCAAGCATGCCGGCGGGGCAGGGGAGGGCGGTTTCGCCATTGCCATGCCGACGCTGTTCGAAAAGAGCGGGGCGGAGGGGCCCTATCGCCGCTTCAAGTTCGAGATCATCAAGATTGCCGAGAAGAACGCGCTGCCCGGCTATGACTTGTCGATCGAAACGTCAAAGGCGGGCGGCAAGGAGCCGCTGCTGCGCATGGTGCGCAGCGATAGCAAGGCGTCCCAGGCGGCAGGGCAGGGGGCTGACGCAGCTTCGCCCAAAAAACTTTCCCCGGGGAAAGTTTCTGCAGCGACGAAGCAAGCACCGGAGGAGATGGTCGATGCCAGCGCGCTGATCCGCCGCACGCTGACCGGCCTTAGCGATGCCGCCACCCGCGGCTATATGACCAGCGAAACCATCGACCTGCTGCGCCGCGAATGCCCGGGATGGGATCTCTACACGCTTCATGCCCAGTTTGAGGGCTGGGTCAATGCCGACGCAGCCCGCACGCCCGCCAATTGGCAGAAAGCCTTTATCGGCTACGTCCGCCGCTGGCATGAAAAGCATAAGCACGAGTTGCGGGGGTAGTAAGTTGGAGCCAAGCTTAGGACATCTATATTCCCTAGGTTCGTCACCCCCGCGAAGGAGTGGCAGGTTGGGAATGCCCCGCATGTCCAAGGATCGTCCGGGGGACGATCCGACCTGCAACTGGTCCATCACCGGCAGTCTAAATTTGATCGACAGGTGATGGATTGTCCTATGGACACTTCGTTCCCCGCCTGCGCGGGAATGACGATTCCCTCAAACTCACCCTGGCTGCTCCAATCGAAGGCGTTCCCAAAGTGTCGTGCAACGGACCCAAGCTCTTGCCGCAATCCCAGCATGCTGCCTTTTCGAATCCCGAATTGAACCTCTTTCAAATTGCTTTCCCAAAAAGTGATTCAATATGCGTGGCGGAGCCGGGGCGTTTTCCGACGTTTCGACACTCCGGGAACGGCCTCACCACAGCCATCGACCTTTCAGGAACAGATCCTCGACCCATCGGGAACGGCAAAACCGATCTTTTAGGAACAAGGCCCCGCTCTTTCGGGAACAGCATAGGGACCGAAATATGCTGTTTCGCGCGAGTCACAAAGCTCCGGGTCAAGCTTAACCTTCTAAATTTATTCTATAACCGTCTAACGACCATGATATTCTTCTTTCTTGGAAGAAGGATTGATGTTTCAGGCTGTAAGGGCGCGGACCCCCTTCAATCCTGCCAGTTCTAAAAATTTTATGCAGTTCTATACAAATCATATAGAACCCACTAAAAGTTTTAGATATGGACCCACGCCGCAACCCATTCGCTCCCGGTGCCGGTAGCCGCCCCCCTGAACTGGCGGGCCGCCAAACGGCACTGGACAATGTTGCAATAGCCCTTGATCGCATCCGAAATGGCCGACAAGCGCAAAGCTATATCCTGGTAGGATTACGCGGCGTCGGCAAAACTGTGCTTCTTAACGAGATGCGCCGGGCCGCAGAAGGGGAGGGAATTGTCTCTGTGCCCATAGAAGCACCCGAAGGCCAACCGCTACCAGCGATGCTGGTGCCCGCGCTCCGTTCGGCATTGCTGAAGCTTGACCGTGGGCAAGCAGCAATGACTGTGGCCAAGCGCGGACTGGGCGCACTGGCGCGCTTCGTAAAGGCATTCAAGTTGAGTTACGGTGAGCTGGAAGCATCGCTTGATCTGGGGGAGGTGGGGATTGCCGATAATGGCGATCTCGAATCGGACCTGATCGATCTGATCGATGTCGTTGGGGCAGCGGCAGCGGAGCGTGCAACCGCGCTTGTGCTGTTTATCGACGAACTTCAATATGTCCTGGAAAAAGAGCTTGCCGCCCTTATCACCGCGCTGCACCGCGCCAGACAGAATGAAAGGCCAATAACGCTTGTTGCCGCGGGATTGCCACAATTAACAGGCCAGATGGGGCGTGCAAAATCCTATGCGGAGCGCCTCTTTTTATTCACCAATATAGGGCAGCTCGACGATGCGGCAGCTACCGCTGCGATCGTTCACCCGATTGAAGCCGAAAATTGCAGTATTGACCCTATGGCAGTCGCAAAAATATTGGAAGTGACGCAAGGTTACCCCTATTTTCTGCAAGAATGGGGCAAGCAATGTTGGGATACCGCTGAGCATTGTCCGATAACGGCGAATGATGTTGAGTTGGCTAATCCCGGCGTGATCGCGGCTCTCGATGGCAGTTTCTTTCGCGTTCGTTTCGACAGGCTTACCCCATCGGAAAAGCGGTATCTTCGGGCAATGGCCGACTTGGGGGACGGGCCTTATGGATCGACCGTCATTGCCGATCATCTCGGCAAAAAACCATCCTCTTTCGGCCCAGTTCGCGCGTCGCTTTTAGCAAAAGGGATGATCTACATGCCCGGATATGGTGAAACTGCCTATACCGTGCCGCTGTTTGGCGCATTCATGCGTCGGACAATGCCACAGCTATAGATGCCGGTCCCGAATGATATCAAACCGGCGTATAATTGATTCCGATCCGCTTGGGCGCGCTGGCCCGGCGTTGCAACACCTTGCGGATAAAAGCTTCAGCCTTTCCGCCATCGGCAAAGCTGACGGTCCTGCCTTGCCCGCGCGTGCCGATGCGGCCCCAGTGCAGGTCGACGATCCAGTGTCCGAAAAGGTCGATGCTCGCCTCTATCCGATAGCCGCGCGCGATATTGCGGCTAGGATCAAGCGCCTGAAGGCGGAAGGTTAGGGGGGTAGTGTCGGTTGCTGGTTGCATGTCTGCGAACTTAGCCGCCTAGGTACAGCAAGGCTCACCGATTTTTTGAATCAATCGCGGCGGACTGATTCATTCATTGAATTACCATAGCCGGTTATATGGGCCCGCCTTGCCAACCAACACCCTTGCCATAAGCGCGGGTCGACAATAGTAGGGCGTTCGCGGCGCTGCAGACATTCGCGCCAACCAGATTGAGAAACCCTGTCTTGCCTGCTATTGCTCCCAGCCTGAAATCCGCATCGATCCGCTTCTGGACATTGGCGGTTTTTCTGTGTCTTGTGTTCCTGACCGGCGGTGCATCGCGCGTCGATGAACAGGCGCTGCTGCTATTGCGGCCGCTATCGGTCGTTACCTGCGCAATCGCGCTGCTGACCATCAAGCGCGAGCATCTGGAAGGGCGGGGCTGGCTGTTGGCCGGTTTTGTCAGCATTGTCCTGCTGTGCATCCTGCACCTGATCCCCTTGCCCCCCAGCCTTTGGCAAAGCCTGCCGGGCAGGGGAATTGTCGCCGAGATCGACAAGCTGGCAGGGCTTGGCGAAGTCTGGCGACCGCTGACGCTGACGCCGATGAATGGCTGGCACGCGCTGGCCTCGCTCGCAACGCCGCTGGCGGTGCTATTGCTCGGCGTGCAGCTGGACAAGGAAGACCTTTACCGCCTGCTACCTTTGCTGATTGGCTTGGCCGCGATCAGCGGGCTCATCGGCATGTTGCAGGCAATCGGCGATCCGCAGGGGCCGCTCTATTTTTACCGCATCACCAACAATGGCTCAGCCGTAGGCCTGTTTGCCAACCGCAACCATGCAGCAGTCTTGCTGGCCTGCCTTTTCCCAATGCTCGCTGTCTATGCCTCGATCAGCTCAGGCACGGTCGACCAGCAGCGGCTGCGGCAGTTCGCGGCAATTGCGGCAGGGATTGTGCTGGTGCCGCTGATTCTCGTCACCGGTTCACGCGCCGGGATGCTGATGTCGGTGCCCGGCTTGGCTGCCGCCGTACTGCTATACCGCAAGCCGGTGGAGGGCAGGGCGGTGCGTCGCGGTGAGGCGCGGTTCAAGCTTGGGGCGGGACATGTGATTGGCGCGGCAGCAATTGTTAGCCTTATATTCCTGACGATCTTCTTCTCGCGCGCCGAGGCCTGGGACCGCCTGTTCGAACAATCGATGGCCGAGGAAATGCGCGACGATTTCTGGCGCGTTGGCGCAGGGATGATCTGGAAATATTTCCCTTTCGGGTCAGGGATGGGATCCTTTGTCGAGGCATACCAGCTTGATGAGCCCTTCAGCTATCTCAACGCCAATTATGTCAACCATGCGCATAACGACTGGCTGGAGGTTGCGTTGACAGGCGGCCTTCCCGCTATGCTGATCCTGGCAACCGCGATCCTTTTCTACCTCAAGCGAACATTTGCCCTTTGGCGCCGCAACGATCCAGATCGCCGCGCGGTCAAGGTTGCGCGGCTCGCGTCCGCGCTGATTGCTATCGTCGCGCTGGCAAGCATTGCCGATTATCCTTTGCGCACGCCAACGATGATGGCGGTTTTTGCGCTTCTCTGCCTCTGGCTGACATCCCCCGCGCTTGACGAGCAGGGCAGGCGAGCGAGCGAGAGCAGGGGAGACTGATCATGGCGCGCAGGAAAAAGGAAAATCGCTTTCTTACCACGATCAAGGCGATCGGCTTATTGCGTATCCTTGCCGCTTTGGCCATTGCGCTTATCGGAGGATGGCTATCCCTGGCGCTCGCCATTTCCGGCGCAACGCGCAGCAAGAGTCCGCAAGTGGCATTGATGTTTGTGCCGGGTGAAAGCAACGCGCTGTCCAATCGCGCCGACCAGCTCTTCTTCGCCAATCCGACGAAGCCGCCGGCGGCAACCGCGAGGCTTGCCCGCAAGGCACTCGAACAGCAGGCGATGAACTCAAGGGCACTCAGGCTACTCGGCTATGGTGCCGACGCCAAGGGGGATCGGCCGCGTGCGCTGACGCTGGTCAAGATGGCGGCGCGGCTTTCGCGGCGCGAGCCTGGAACGCAGCTTTGGCTGATCGAACATTATGCGCAGGAAAACGACACGGCAAAGACGCTCAACCATTATGATATCCTGCTGACGACCAAGCCCGATACCCAGGCGCTGCTCTTCCCGCGCCTATCGAATGCGATCGAGGATGCGCCGATCCGCGCGGCGTTGATCCCCTATCTGCGGCAGGACAAGCCATGGACCAGCGGCTTCCTGTGGCATGCGATCAATAACGACAAGGATCTGTCCAATGTCGTGAATTTGATCCTTGAAGCCAAAGGCTTCCCCAAGAACAAGCCCGGCAACGAGACGTCGCGCGAGCAGGAGCGCAGCCTGATCAACCGTCTGGTTAGCGAAAATCGCTTTGCCGATGCCCGCCGCATCTACGCCCTGGTGCCTGGTGCCAGCCCAGCGTTGCTCACCAACCCGGCCTTTGGCGAACATGACCGCGATACCCGCTTCGGTGCAATGGGTTGGCGCATTCCCGACGACCCCAATGCGGGCGGCGGCTTTATCGGCAAGAAAGGGCAGGGGAGGCCCGCGCTGTCTATCTTTGCCAGTTCAGCGACGACGCGCCCGGTGGCAAGCCGCCTGCTTTACTTGTCGCCGGGCAGTTATCGCTTGGCTGTCAAATTTGCGCAGTTCGAACCCGGCGATGGCGGCTATGTGCAATTCCAGATGCGCTGTCCGACCAACGAGGCGGCAGCGCCGCTATGGATTTTCGGCGTCGATCCCAAACGCGGGGTCGGCCAGTTCGACGTGCCTGCCGGCTGCCCGGTGCAGTTTCTCGAAATCGTCGCCTCAGGCGGCAAGGGGCAATTGGGGCTGGAGGCGACGATCAGCAGCGTGGCGATCACGCGATAGACGGGGCAGGTTAAAACTACATGGCAAAACGCATCTTCATCACCGGCTCGGCAGGTTTCATCGGCTATCACCTCGCCAAGCTCTTGCTTGGGCAGGAGCA
>JBOFLS010000278.1:0-10431 GCA_051657985.1 Sphingorhabdus sp.
CTTACTTCTTCCTCCCGGCTCCAGATCAGCTTGACCGGATAGGGCAATTGCTTTGCGACCTGCGCGATTTGCGTGATGATCTGGCTGTAATCGGGAAAACGTCGGCCAAAGCCCCCGCCCATGATCAGATTGTGATAGGTGACGTCTTCGACACCGATATCCGCTACCTTGGCCAGCTGTTTGCGCGTGGACAGCGGGTCCTGCAAACCACCCCAAGCCTCTAGCTTGCCATCCTTGTAGTGGCCGACCATCGCAAAGGGTTCCATCATTGCCTGATGCAGGAAGGGGACCTTGTAATTCGCGGTCGATACCTTGCCGCCAGCGGGGGAGGACAGTTTCGCGCCTGCATCAATCAGCTTGGCCTGCGCCCCAAAAACAGAGTCGGTGGAAAGGCCGGCATGGCCGCCATCGCTGAATTTGGGTGACAGCGCCTGTATGCCTTTGGTCGCCTGCCAATAGCCTTTGGCAACGACGACCACGGCATCCTCGAGCTTGATCACCTTTTCGACGCCCGAAACGGCAAGTGCGGGCTTGTCATCCAGGCTTTCCAATTTGCCGCCGCGCACAGGGGCCATCATTATTGTAGCCACGCGCATCTCGGGCAGACTGACGTCGATGCTGTATTTGGCGCTGCCATCGACCTTTGCCGGGATATCGAGCCGCGCCACATCCTTGCCGATATATTTCCACTGATCGGCTTTTTTCAGCGTCGGCTTGTCATTCAGGCTGCGCTGGGCCGCACCTGCTGCCAGTTGGCCAAAACTAGCGACAGCGCTCTTGCTGGATTTGTCGATGATCTTGCCATTTTCTGTCGAAAGATCGCTGGCCTTCAGTTTGAACCTGTCTGCGGCCTCGGCAATCAGAGCCTCTCTGACCGCAGCGCCAAGGGTACGCATCCCATGTTGGCCGGTTCCGCGTAGTGCGGACGATCCGCCGGTCAACTGCAACGGCATATTGCGCGCGACCATTGAGTAAAAAGAGCGCGGCATATAGGCGAGCGCCCCGATCCCCGCGACTTCCGGAAGAAAGAACGCGGCAAGATCGGTGTTGGCAAAGGCAGCATCCGGCGGCGCGCCTTCAACCTTCACCTTGGTCCAGTCCGCATCCAGCTCATCGGCGAGCATCTGCGCAAGGCCGGTCCACGATCCCTGACCGAAATCGATATGCGGGGAATAGACGGTGATGCTGTCATCGGCGCCGATATGCAGCCAACCGGGGAATGCACCGCCCTTGGCATCCTTGCCGCCGAGCATTCCGGCCGCACGGCCTACAGCCGACCGGTCGCCCCAGACCATCGCGAAAATGCCGCCGCCGACAAGCGCTGCACCGCCGATCAGGAAGGCGCGCCGTTTGAAGCCTTTCTTCTTTGCCGGGGCGGCGGGGGCATCGGCTTCGAGGTTGGGATTGGGATTGTCGGCCATCATGCGTCTCCTTGCGCGGCGGTCGCAGCGCGGCCGGTTGCCGAAAGGATCGCCTGCCGGATCCGCGGATAGGTGCCGCAGCGGCAGATGTTGCTCATCGCTTCGTCGATCTGCGCGTCGCTAGGGCTGCCTGTTTGATTGATCAAAGCGACTGCGGCCATGATCTGCCCCGACTGGCAGTAACCGCATTGCGGCACCTGCGCCTCGATCCATGCCTGCTGCACCCGGTGAAGCGTGCCATCGGCGGATTTGAGGCCCTCGATCGTCGTGACGTTCTTCCCCGCGACATCGGCGATGGCGATGCTGCAGGATCGGGTAATCTCACCGTCGACATGCACGCTGCACGCGCCGCAGGCGGCTACCCCGCAGCCGAATTTGGTGCCGGTCAGCCCAACCTCTTCACGCAAGACCCAAAGCAGTGGCGTGTCCGCTTCGACCTCCACCGATATAGGTTTGCCGTTCACTGTCAGGCTGGTTGCCATATTGTCCTCCTTGCGCGATCCCCATCGACTTCGGTTGTGTATAGCAACCGATTGCCCGCAATGCTACTGGCGATCCCATGCAAGCATCAGGGAATGCCATAGTCGGAGCGGCGGACCATAGCCGCGTACTTGCCGCCGCGCGCGAATGGGCGGGCGCACCGATGGCGATCGCAACGGTGATCCAAACCTGGCGATCGGCCCCCTGCCCCGTCGGCACGCATATGCTGATGCATGCGGACGGGCGCTTTGTCGGCTCGGTTTCGGGCGGCTGCGTCGAGGGCGACGTGCTTGCGATTGCCGCACAGGTGATCGCTTCGGGCCGACACGAAATCCGCCGCTACGGGGTGGCCAATGACGCGGCATGGGAAGTCGGCCTGCCTTGCGGCGGGGACATTGTAGTGCTTGTGCAACCGGTAGCCACGGCAGGGTTCGCGCCTGGGGCGTTTGCAGCCATCGATCAAGCGCGAACCGATGGCGAGACGCTTTCGATCGCCACCGATCTCGATGGCGGTCAGAGCCGCATTGCCGGTGAGCCGACGGGAAACGCGTTCGTCAATCTCTACCACCCTCGCCGGCGGCTGTTGATCGTCGGCGCGGTCGATATCGCGGCGGCACTCGCCCAGATTGCCGCGCAGATTGATATCGATGTAACGATCATCGACCCGCGCGAACGCTTTCTAACCGAAGAGCGCTTTCCGAATATCATACTGGACGATCGCTGGCCCGATAAGGCGATCGCCGCGCTCCGCCCCGATCACCGCACCGCGATCGTCACACTCAGTCATGATATCAAGATCGACGATCCCGCGCTGATCGCGGCCCTTGCCTCGCCCGCCGCCTATATCGGGGCATTGGGATCGAAGGCCTCGCATGCCGCAAGGCTCGACCGGTTGCGCACAGCGGGGACCCGTGAGGACGAGCTGCAACGGATCGAGGGCCCGGCAGGCGTTGCAATAAATTCGATCAGCGCGCCCGAAATCGCATTGTCGATAGCGGGCGGTATGATCCGCGCCTTCAATGCCGGGCTTCGCTGAAACCGCCGTTATCCTGCTTGCCGCAGGCGAAGGGCGGCGTTTTGGCGGGCATAAGCTGGAGGCCGAACTTGGCGGCAAGATGCTTGGCCTGCATGCAGCGGAAACGCTAGCGGCAATGGGATTCGGTCAGGCAATCGCAGTCTGCAATGCCGACAATATCATGCTGAATGGCGAACTTGAGCGGCTGGGGTTTGAGACCGTGCCAAACCCTGATCCGGCAAACGGCCAGTCTTCCTCGCTTGCCCTCGGGCTTGCAGTGGCAGCGAACGGCCCATGCAGGGCCGCGGTGATCGCGCTTGCCGATATGCCCTATATAACGACGGAGCATCTGGCGGGGCTGATGTCGGCTTTTGCCGATAGCAGAGATATGCCAGTCTGTTCGACAGACGGCTGCACCCGAATGCCACCTGCAATCTTTCCACGCGGATCATGGTTACAAGCCTCGGATATCAGAGGGGATCGCGGCGCGCTGGATCTGTTGCGCAATGCATTATGCATCCAGGCGGCGTCTAAGGTTTTGAAGGATATCGATACGCCGGAAGATATCGACTGAAGTATAAAGCCGTAGGTATGAGCCTGTCGGACCCGTGGCGTTCAAAGTTCAAGCAGCCGGTGCCTTCATCCTGATCAACCCTTCCTGCGCGCAGGTCGCGACCAGCCTGCCGTCGCGGGTGTAGATGGCCCCCCGGTTGAAACCGCGCCCGCGCCCGGTCCAGGGGCTGTCGCAGCTATAGAGCAGCCAGTCGTCGACCCGGAAATCGCCATGCAGCCAGACGGCATGATCGAGGCTGGCGGTCATCATCCCCGGTGTCAGCCAGGTGACGCCGTGCGCCAACGTGCAGGTGCCCAACAGCCAACTGTCGCTTTGATAGGCAAGCATCGCGCGATGCATCGCGGGATCGTCAACCGTCGGTGACCGCAACCGGAACCACACATCCTGCCGCGCCGGCTGACGCTTGTCGCCGCCCAGCCAGTCGCGCGCATTGACCGGGCGACTTTCAAAGGCGCGTTCGCGCACGAAATTGTCACGGAATTTCTCGGGGATCTGGTCGGCAAACATCCGCCGCAACTCGGCCTCATCCTTCAATTCTTCCGGCTGCGGCACATCGGGCATCGGGTCCTGATGCGCCAGACCCTCTTCCAGTTTCTGAAACGACGCCGCCATGTTCAGGATCGGACGGTCCTGTTGTAGTGCTATAATCCGCCGCGTCGAAAAACTGCCGCCATCGAAATCGCGTTCGACGCGGAAGGTGATCTCATAATCCTCATTGCCGGCGCGCATGAAATAGGCGTGGAGCGAATGCGCAATGCGTTCCGACCCTACCGTATCCTGTGCCGCTGCCAAAGCCTGAGCGATCACTTGCCCACCGAAAACGCGCCCTACTCCACCGGGCTTGCGCATGCCCAAATACCAGCCATCGCCCATCCGGCGTACGGTGAGCAGATCTTCAAGTTCGGCAACAAGTGAGTGCTTTTGTAGATTTTCAGACATGACATGCGCGTTAGCAGGCAGGCGGCAAACTTGGCAATGCCCGGCAAAATCATGCAGCAAACATATGTCATCAATTGTAAAATTTAATTGGAATAACACTTTATTAGCCTTGAAATCCTATTGCCCGAACCAACAGGGCTATGGATTTACCAATTAACCAGATTGCGTGCGCAAACAGCGTGAAAACGTCCGACATGGGGGGCCGTGAATGGTGGCTGTTACGCCGTCAATTAACTGAGAATGCGCGTAACGCCAAAGGCGCGGCTGCCGGAAATGTAGTCAATGCCAGCATTGCCTCGCTCCTTTTCTACAAGGAAATATCGCCGCCAAGCCTTGCTATATTCTGGATAATATTGGTTGCCCTGCTGGGCTGGCGACTGACGATTTCGGCGCGTCTGCCAAAAGCCGGACGCAAACTTCCCGTTTTGCGAAGCTTGCACTGGCAATTGATGGGCAACGCCATCGGTTTCGGCGCGCTTTGGGGTATAGCAGTGGCCGCGATGTTCCATTGGGGCGACCATGACCAGCATATTTTTGCGGGCGTCATAGGTGCCGGAATGATGAGTGCAGGGGCGATAAGCTATCGTACATCGCAATCTGCGGCGCTTGGCTATGTTTTGGCTTGCGTGCCGGGATCCGCCGTCGCGCTGGCGATCGAAGCCAACAGCGCGACGTACAGCGCGCTCGGCCTGCTGATCTGTTTTTTGGGCGTGTTGATCGTCAATATCCGCCACACAGCCAAGCGGTTCGCCAATAGCTGCCTGCGCGAACTGGAACTCAACAATTCGCGCAACACCATTCGCTTGCTTCTCCACGATCACATCGAGCAAGGTGCGGACTGGCTGGTATCGGTCGACACAAATGGCCGCATCATCGCCCCATCGAGACGTTTTGCCGCCGCTGCGCAGCGTTCGAGCGAAACATTGGAAGGCATGCATGTTGCCGAGCTTTTGGACGATAACGAAAACACGCTACGTTTGCGTAAACTCGTTCGTGCGGGTCATTCAGTCCGCAACCAGATCGTTTCGCTGACCATTGGCGGTGAACAACGCTGGTGGTCCGTTTCCGGTCGCCCGTTACGCGATGGCGATACATCGTTCCGCTGTGTCGTTACCGATATCACTGCACAGCGCCGGGCTGAGGAAAAAGTCAGTTACATGGCGCATTATGACGGACTAACCGATCTGCCTAACCGCTTCCTGTTTAACGAACGGCTCTATCACGCGCTGCGCCGAGACGAACGCGCCGCCCTGCTTTTCATGGATCTCGATCACTTCAAAGCAGTCAACGACACGCTGGGCCATGCCTTTGGCGACAAACTGTTGCAGGTGGCGGCGCGGCGGATCGAGGAAACGATCGGCAAGCGTGCGATGCTTGCCCGGCTGGGCGGTGACGAGTTCGCGATCCTTCTGACCGGCACACGCACCAAGGATGCCGAAACCGTCGCTGCCAAGGTGATCAAGACGATGGAACAACGCGTCTCGCTTGAGGATCATGAAGTGGTCGTCGGCGTCACCATCGGTATCGCGCTGGCCCCCAATGACGGTAGCGATGTCGAAACGCTGCTGCGCAATGCCGATCTCGCGCTCTATGCCGCCAAGGGGATGGGACGTAACCGTTTCATGCGCTATGAGTCGGGAATGGACGAGGCGGCAAAGGAACGCCGTCTTTTGGAAATGGATTTGCGCGGCGCACTGGCAAAAAAGGAAATGTGCCTGCACTATCAGCCGCTGGTCGATACCCAATCGGGCGAAACTACGGGCTATGAAGCGCTCGTACGCTGGGTGCATCCGGTTCGCGGTACGGTTATGCCATCCAGCTTCATTCCGATTGCCGAAGATACCGGGCTGATCGTGCAACTGGGCGAATGGGTGATCCGCCAAGCGTTAGAGGATTTGAAAGACTGGCCAGAAAATCTGGGCGTATCGATCAATCTGTCGCCAGCGCAAATGCGCAGCCCTGCGCTTATCAGCACCGTCGTCAATGCGATTGCAGCGAACGGCGTTAATCCCGCGCGTATTTGCATGGAGATTACCGAAACCGTACTGATGCAAGACAGCGAAGCCAATATCGATACGCTGCACAAACTGCGCGAGATAGGCGTGCAGATTGCGCTTGACGATTTCGGGACCGGCTATTCCTCCTTGAACTATCTGCGCAGCTTTCCCTTCAGCAAGATCAAGATCGACCGCTGCTTCGTTAGTGAGATCGACAGCCGCGAGGATTGCCGCGCGATCATCCGCTCGGTCGTCAGTCTGGCGAACAGCCTGGGCATGTCGACCACGGCGGAGGGCGTGGAGCGCATCGAGCAGGTCGAGCATCTGCGCATCGAAGGTTGCGGCGAGATGCAGGGCTTCCTCTATAGCAAGGCTGTACCGGTCGACCAGTTGACCGACCTTCGCTCCCCTAGACCAAGCGCCCCGGCTATACTGCCATTTGAGACGAAGATAGTGGTTGTTGAGAAAGATGAAGGGACGAAACCATTGCCGGTTCGGCAAGGTCGTGTTGGGTGATCTAGGGTCCGGACCCTAATATAACGAATGATAATACGGGTTTGGTGGCTGCTACCAAAATCGGCCATCAAGACCTGATTGTTTCGTAGAGAAATCTCTCAGCCCTTCAAAAAGAATAGGGCGTATAGCGCCAATGATCATCTCTGCGGACTCCCTAATTTTTTGTCTCCAAAATCAAAACTGACGGATTCGTAGTCTTACCGTCAGCGTCAAGAGGGCATGAAAGCTTTTCCCCACCCTTATTATTCGGTGGATAAAAATTTTACGCAGCTCGTCGCAAAGCCTCTTGCGCGCTAAAGAAGCCTTAGAAAGTCCGTGCGTCGCTCAATTCGACACTAAAAAGCCTGCGACGAACGGAATCACACAAGCGACGAATCGAGTCGTTAATTAACCATTTACCCTCTTGCGTCTGAATCAGGATCGGGCACTATAGGTAGCGGTTGGCCATAGGGGGCATACCTACAATTTGTGTTCGTCGCGCAGGAACAAACTTCTGCGCCCGGGATTTCCTGTCCTCTGATAATGCAGAACAGGACGCAAATTTATGCCTCTGGCCTGCATAAAATGCTAAGAGGGGCGCTTGCTCCTTTCGAGTCGAACAAGAGGCGAACGAGCCTTTTGATGATAGTGGTGGCAGTGGGCAATCAATGGGGTGATTGCGGATTGCAAATACAGGAGCAGGAAGTCGCATGGATTTCAGGGATATGGCCCAAGAGGCGGAATATAAAGATATGACGGATATGCTCGACAGCGACATGACAAAGACCGAAACCAAGGACGCTGGTATCAAGGCGACGCCTGAGAAGGAAGTCGTCGAGGCGCAGGACAAGGCCGCGAAAGCCCAATCGGCAAAAGCCTCCGGAACCGATTCCAAATCGGTCGCTGCGCGGCGTTTCGATGTTGTGACAGACAGCTCGCGTGACGACCTTTTGACCGAGTTCGGCAAGGAGACGCTGCGCGATCGCTATCTGCTGCCCGGCGAAAGCTATCAGGATCTGTTTGCCCGCGTTGCCGATGCTTTTGCCGATGATCAGGATCATGCGCAGCGACTGTACGACTATATTTCCAAATTGTGGTTCATGCCCGCCACGCCTGTGCTGTCGAACGGCGGCACCGGGCGCGGTCTGCCGATCAGCTGCTATCTCAACTCGGTCGATGACAGCTTGGAAGGCATCGTCAACACCTGGAACGAGAATGTCTGGCTGGCCAGCCGCGGCGGCGGCATCGGCACCTATTGGGGCAGCGTGCGCGGCATCGGCGAGCCTGTGGGCCTTAACGGCAAGACTTCGGGCATTATTCCTTTCGTCCGGGTGATGGACTCGCTGACGCTCGCGATCAGCCAGGGTTCGCTGCGTCGTGGTTCGGCCGCTTGCTATCTGGATATCAGCCATCCGGAGATTGAGGAATTCCTCGAGATCCGCAAACCCAGCGGCGATTTCAACCGCAAGGCGCTGAACCTGCACCACGGCGTGCTGCTTTCCGACGAATTCATGGAAGCGGTGCGCGAAGGTGCAGAGTTCAACCTCGTCAGCCCCAAGGACGGCAGCGTGCGCGGCAAGGTCGATGCGCGTTCGCTCTTCCAGAAACTGGTCGAAACCCGCCTTGCCACCGGTGAACCTTACATCATCTTCAACGACACGGTGAACCGGTCGATGCCCAAGCACCATCAGGAGCTGGGGCTGAAAGTATCGACATCGAACCTGTGCGCCGAAATCACTTTGCCCACGGGTCGCGACCATCTGGGCGGCGATCGCACCGCGGTGTGTTGCCTGTCTTCGCTCAATCTCGAAACATGGGATCAGTGGAGCACCGACAAGCAGTTTATCGAGGATGTGATGCGCATGCTCGATAACGTCCTCCAGGATTTCATCGACCGCGCGCCCGACGAAATGGCGCGCGCGCGGTATAGCGCCGGACGTGAACGTTCGGTGGGCTTGGGCGTGATGGGCTTCCACAGCTTCCTGCAATCGCGTGGACTCGGTTTCGAGTCGGCGATGGCGAAGTCTTGGAACATGAAGATTTTCAAGCATATCAGGGCCCAAGCCGATCAGGCCTCGATGGTGCTTGCCTCCGAACGCGGCGCCTGCCCCGATGCCGAGGAACGCGGCGTGATGGAACGCTTCAGCTGCAAGATGGCGATCGCGCCCACCGCGTCGATTTCGATCATCTGCGGCGGCACCAGCGCGTGCATCGAGCCGATCCCGGCGAATATCTACACGCACAAGACGCTGTCGGGCAGCTTCATCGTGAAGAACCCGTATCTGGAGAAGATCCTGCAGGCAAAGTCGAAGGATTCGAACAATGTCTGGAATTCGATCCTCGAAAAGGGCGGATCGGTGCAGCACCTCGACTTCCTCAGCGCGGAAGAAAAGGACGCGTTCAAGACGTCGTTCGAGATCGACCAGCGCTGGCTGCTCGAACTCGCCGGCGACCGCGCGCCCTATATCGACCAGGCGCAGTCGCTCAATCTCTTCATTCCGGCGGATGTCGAGAAATGGGACCTCCTCATGCTCCACTTCCGCGCCTGGGAATTGGGCATCAAGTCGCTTTACTATCTGCGGTCAAAGAGCATCCAGCGCGCTGGCTTTGCCGGCGGGGTGGAAGCGGATAACACCGCGGATGCGCCGAAGATCGAGCTGAGTGCGGGTGAGCAGACTGACTACGAAGAGTGTCTGGCGTGTCAGTGATGGCTAACTCAGACCCCCTCCCCCTTGTGGGGAGGGTAGGGTGGGGGCGCGCCGCGTCTGCGGCGCATATGACTCAGCTGCCCTAGCCATGAAACGCCTCGCTCTCGCCCCAAATGCCATAAACCGCGCACGCCGCTTGCGTCGGGATATGACAGGGCAAGAGCGGAAGTTATGGAGAGTGCTGCGGGAGAATTTCCCCAAAGCGCATTTCCGCAAGCAGGTACCGATGGGAGCTTATACCGTCGATTTCGCCTGCCACCGTGCAAAGCTGATCATCGAAATCGATGGCAGCCAGCATGGCACCGATAAGGGCGTGGCGCATGATGCTGTGCGAACACGGTTCCTCGAAGCCGAAGGGTATCGCGTCCTTCGTTTCTGGAACAACGAAGTCGATCGGAATCTGGAAGGCGTGCTGACCCACTATCGGCAATGCGCTCACCGGAACCGTTGAAGAGAATATTGGCGCACAGACGTGCGCCGCCCCCACCCTACCCTCCCCACAAGGGGGAGGGAGCCACGAAACAAGCTGCGTTGGAGTCCGTTAAATGCCATTGTTAGAAGCCCGCAATTCATACAAGCCCTTTGAATATCCCTGGGCCTATGATTTCTGGAAACGCCAGCAGCAGATCCACTGGCTTCCCGAGGAAGTTCCCTTGGGTGAGGATTGCCGCGATTGGGCGCAGAAGATCAGCGAGCATGAGCGCAACCTGCTGACGCAGATCTTCCGCTTCTTCACCCAGGCCGATGTCGAGGTGCAGAATTGCTATCACGACAAATATGGCCGCATCTTCAAACCCACTGA
>JBOFLS010000279.1:0-3486 GCA_051657985.1 Sphingorhabdus sp.
TTTTGATTTAGCTCGGACTGCAGAAAGACTGCCCTTCGACAGGCTCAGGGCAAACGGTGTTTTATATGACAGCACGCATATTGATCATCGCCGGATCGGACAGCGGCGGGGGTGCCGGCATTCAGGCCGATATCAAGACTGTGACGATGCTGGGCGGACATGCCATGACGGCGATAACCGCTATTACGGCGCAAAATACGCTGGGCGTGGATGCGGTGCACCGGGTGCCCACGCAGATGGTAATAGACCAGATAGCATCGGTAATCAGCGATATCGGCGTTGATGCAATAAAAATCGGAATGATCGGCAGTAGCGAAACCGCACATGCGGTGGCTGATAGTCTGTCGGCGCTTTCCTGCCCGATTGTCTTTGATCCGGTGATGGTCGCGACCAGTGGCGACAGGCTGGCAGACGATCAGACGATCAAGGCCTTTGAACGGCTGATGGATATTGCTTCGCTTGTAACCCCCAACTTGCCCGAGCTGAAGGCGCTTGGCGGACGAGAGGCAATATTGAAACATGGCTGCCACTTGTTGATCAAGGGCGGGCATGATGACGGTAATATCGTCCGTGATGAACTTTGGTCGCCTTCTGGCCTGACCAGCTATATGCAAGGCAAACGTTTTGAAACGCGTAGCACGCACGGCACAGGTTGCACGCTTGCCAGCGCGATTGCGTGTCGATTGGGGCAGGGTATTGGAATCGAAGACGCCTTTACCGATGCCGTTCGTTTTGTCAGAATTGCGATCATGATGGCCCCGGGGCTGGGGGAGGGGCATGGTCCGCTTGGCCATGCCGAGGTGCGCGATTTCTGGGATGAGGATGAACTGCCCGATGGTCCGGCGTTCAATCAGGTTACGGTCGGAAGCCTGAACTATGCGTCATCGGTCGATTTTTACAAGGCGCTGGGTCTGCGCCAGATTGTCGACAGTCCGGACAATGGCTATGCCCGCTTTGAGGCCGCCAATGGCGCGACTTTTTCAATTCATGCAAGCGACGATATCGGCACCTCAACGGTGGTCTATTTCGAAAGCAGGCGGCTCGATGCCTGGGTGAACGAGCTGCTAAGCGAAGGCTTTGCCTTTGAACAAATGCCGCAAGATGAAGATTGGGGTTGGCGCGAGGCACGGTTGCTCGATCCTTCAGGGAATATTGTGTGCCTGTATAGCGCGGGTGAGAACCGGCGCTATCCACCGTGGCGGATCGACAGATGATTGTTGTCATCTACCGATGGCGATTAAACACCAAGAGAGTTAATCAATTTCAAGATGCTTGGGAAAAAACAACGCTAGCCCTAATGGAATTCGGTGCAATGGGATCAGCACTATTTTCTTCTGAAGATGGAAGTTACTACGCGATTGCAAAATGGCCAGATGCATCCAGCAGGCAGCGAGCATTTGATATTTGGGATGATGGTGGCTTGATAGAAGAGATGCAACTTGCAGTGGAAGAGAAATTTCCTGAAATAGTACTGAATGAAATAAATAACTTATGGTGATCGTCGGCGTTGATGAAGCGGGAAGAGGACCTTTGGCCGGGCCGGTTGTCGCCGCGGCGGTTATCCTGTGCGAAAGCGGGATCGAGGGCCTCGACGACAGCAAGAAACTGACCGCCAAACGCCGTGCCGAGCTGGAGGCGCAGATCAAGGCAAAATGCCAGTGGGCTGTTGGTGTGGCGGACGTTGCCGAGATCGATGCGATCAACATCTTGCAGGCAACGATGCTTGCCATGACGCGTGCGGTCGATGCGTTGCGTATCGAACCGGCGCAAGTGTTGGTCGATGGCAACCGCTTGCCCAAATGGCGCTATCCGGCGCAAGCCGTGGTCGGCGGGGATGCGCTGCATCCCTGTATCTCCGCTGCAAGCATCATCGCCAAGGAACATCGCGACAGATTGATGCGCAGCTATGATGCGATCCATCCGGGCTATGGCTGGGCTTCGAACAAGGGCTATGGATCGGCTGGGCATCTGGAAGCGCTTCGTCGCTTGGGACCGACAGCTTTGCATAGGAAAAGCTTTGCGCCTGTTGCGCAAATGGCGTTGCTGTAGATAAACAGGAAGCCGGAATTGTGAGTCCTTCCGGCAACACCACTACAGGTTGAGTCTTGCGGGAATCCAAAGACTCAACATCTTGTGTCAGACTCCTTTTGTTCCGGCATGAGGGCCTGAACCCGTTGAGAATCCTGACCTTCTGCCTGTGGAAAACTTCTTGACGCTGAGTCAAATCTGACTCATCTCGGGCGCTTCAGTCGCAATGGAGCAGTCGAAAAATGGGCGTGATGGAGCAAATCAGGAATGTGAAGCCGCAGGCAAGCACCCTCGTCCTAACGGATAAACACGTCCTGCCACTCGATAGCATCCTGAAAATGGACTGCATCGAGGCCATGCGTTCGCTGCCCGATGCCTGTGTGGATATGGTCTTTGCCGATCCGCCCTACAATCTGCAGCTGGGTGGGGATCTTCACCGTCCCGATGGCAGTCAGGTCGATGCAGTCGATGACGACTGGGACAAGTTTAGCGATTTTGCGGCCTATGACAAATTCACGAACGAATGGCTGGCAGAGGCGCGGCGCATATTGAAACCCGATGGTACGCTCTGGGTAATCGGCAGCTATCATAATATCTTTCGCGTAGGTGCCGCCCTGCAGGATCAGGGTTTCTGGATTCTCAACGACATCATCTGGCGCAAATCGAACCCAATGCCCAATTTCAAGGGCACGCGCTTCACCAACGCGCACGAAACGCTGATCTGGGCGTCGAAAAGCGAGAAGGCGCGCTACACCTTCCATTACCGTTCTATGAAAACGCTGAACGACGAATTGCAGATGCGTTCTGACTGGGTGATCCCAATCTGTGGCGGCAAGGAGCGGCTCAAGCTGAACGGCACCAAGGCGCATCCCACGCAAAAACCGGAAGCCTTGCTTTACCGCATCATGTTGGCCTGCACCAACCCGGGTGACATCATACTCGATCCATTCTTCGGCACCGGCACGACCGGAGCCGTCGCCAAACGCCTGCAGCGTCATTGGATAGGGTGCGAGCGCGAAGACATATATTGCAAGGTCGCTGAGGAACGCATTCAGATGGCATTGCCTCTGGACGAGTCCGCGCTTTCGACGATGCAGTCGCCCAAATCGCAGCCGCGCGTATCCTTTGGTCAGTTGGTCGAGAACGGCTATATCCGTGCTGGATCGCAGCTGATGGACAAGAAACGTCGGTTCGGGGCGATTATTCGTGCCGACGGTTCGCTGAAATGGGGCGACAAATATGGATCCATCCACAAGATCGGCGCGCAAACAATGAACGCGCCGAGCTGCAATGGCTGGACTTACTGGTATTTTCAGACGCGTACCGGCGAACTGAAATCGATCGACGAATTGCGGCAGACCTATTTGCTTGCGAATGAGCCGTGAGGGGGATCTACCTTCGCCCCTGCGCCTTTATTGAAACGCCGGTCGGTTTCGATGGGCAGGCGGCAAGACTTGC
>JBOFLS010000280.1:0-17216 GCA_051657985.1 Sphingorhabdus sp.
CTTTTCAGGTGCTAACGGGCGATAGCTGCCGGGGCTGGCGCTTTGCGCGCGTTCGCGGTTGGCGTAATAATCGGCGATAGCCTCGAACCGCGCCTCTGCCGAGGCAAGCGTTGCCTGGTCGCGTAGCACCAGAACGTCTTTGCCGAGATGATCGAGCAGGGTTTCCATCCGCTCCTCGAACAGTGGCAGCCAGTGATCCATCCCGGCAAGCCGCCGCCCTTCGGACACCGCCTGATAGAGCGGGTCGCCGGTTGCCGTCACGCCGAACAGGTCGCGATATTGGGTGCGGAAACGGCGTACCGCATCTTCATCCATCAGCGTTTCGACCGCGGGTAGCAGCTCGAAGCGTTTGACCGTGCCGGTGCTGCGCTGATCCTGCGGGGAAAAGGCGCGGATTGTTTCCACCTCATCGCCGAAGAAATCGAGCCGCAGGCCATCCTCGCTGCCTGCGGGGATCAGATCGACCAGGCTGCCACGCAGCGCAAATTCCCCAGCCTCCGCAACAGTATCGACGCGGAAATAGCCATTGGCCTGAAGCAGTGTAGCCAGTTTTTCGCGGCTGATCGACACACCCGATTCGAGGATTGCGCCGGTCTGCCGGATGCGGAACGGCGTTACCACGCGTTGGGTAATTGCCCCGATCGTGGTCAGCAATATGCGCTTGGCCTTGCCCGAGGCTTGCAAGGCGGCAAGCGTCGCCATGCGCTGGCTGGTAATCGCGGTCGAGGGGGAGGCGCGGTCATAGGGCAGGCAATCCCAGGCCGGGAATTGCAGCACCTCGATCTCGGGCGCGAAAAAGGGGATGGTGTCCGCCAGCGAGCGCATCGCCGCATCGTCGGGTGCGATGTAGAGCGTATCGCCCTTTGCCCCGCGCGCCAGATCGGCAAGCAGCAAGGGTGTAAAGCCAGCGGGCACCGAGGCAAGCGTGAGTGAATTAGTTGCCTTAATGATGTTTGCTAAAGGGGGCATTGAAATCTAACCAACCGTTCGCCCTGAGCTTGTCGAAGGGCTGTTTTGTTTATGTAAGGAACAAGAGGACGGGGCTTCGACAAGCTCAGCCCGAACGGTTTTGAGTTTGTTGAGCTAGCCCTAACGGCAACGCAATATAATCCAGTCGTTTTAGCATATCCATCATCGGCCCAGCCCAATCGGCGGGCGGCGCGATTGTTCCCAGCGCCCAGCCGACGATATCGGCATCCTGTTCGTCGAGCAGCTTTTCGAACCAGGCGAATTCGTTTTCGTCCCAGCCCTGATGATAGGCATCGAAAAAGCCGCCGACGATCGCATCGGCTTCGCGCGTGCCGCGATAATGCGCGCGGTAGCGCAGGCGGCGGAGATATGCTTCTTTATCCATAATTCTAATTGCTGCGTTCCACTCACATGCTTGTAAATATGATTAAACGGTTGATTGTACTGGATACGGCAGAGCTTTAGTTCACTACACTACCTCGTTACCCCCGCGAAGGCGGGGGTCCATCACCTGAGGCTTAAATTTCAACCTTAGGTGATGGATTCCCGCCTGCCCGAAGGGCAGTTTATCCTGAGCGCCTGCCTTGGCAGGCAGTCGAAGGGCGGGAATGACGAAAGTTGATTGAATAGATGTAATGAAATTCGCTTCGTCATATCTAGGGTAACGGGTTGAGAAGGCCTATGAGTCTTCTATAGAAGACCCTAGTCATGCGCCCCGATATTCTCAATCCGTTATTTGCCGAAATCGAAACGCTGAAGGGTGTTGGGCCGGGAATCGCGCGCCCGCTCGATCGGCTTGGGCTGAAGCGGGTGAAGGATCTGCTCTACCATTTTCCCAGCGGATGGACCTATCGCAAGGCGGTAAAGGCGGTCGATGAGGCTGATGTCGGCCAGAATATCATCGTCACACTGGTTATCGCCGGCCACCGTTCGGGCGGCAGCGCGCGAAGCCCCCTGCGCATCCAAGGCGTCGATGGTGAAGGCAATTATCTGACGCTCACCTTCTTCGGACGCATGGGAAGCTATGCGAAGAAACAACTGCCGATAGGCGAGACTCGGGTGATTTCCGGCAAACTCGAACGCTATGGCGATGAGCTGCAGATCGTCCATCCCGATCATATCGGGCCACCGGGCGGAACCAAACCGGTTGCGCTGGTCGAACCGATCTATCCGCTGTCAGAGGGAATCACCAGCAATCGCCTTCATGGGCTGGTGCAGCAAGGGCTGGAACGCGTGCCTGAGCTTGGCGAATGGATCGAGCCGTCTCTGTTGACGCAACGCAAATGGCCGGGCTGGACGCAGGGGCTTGTCGTGGTGCACAACAAGGAGGATCGGGCCGCGCGCGATCGGCTGGCCTACGATGAACTGTTCGCCAACCAGCTGGCGATGCGGCTGGTGCGGGCTGCACTGGATAAGCGGCGGGGCCCTGCAATCGCGGGCGACGACCGGCTGGTGTCGCAACTACGGCTACCTTTCGCGCTCACCGGTGCGCAAGCGCGTGTTATTGGCGAGATCGAAGGCGATCTGGCACAAACCCGGCCGATGCTACGGCTGTTGCAGGGCGATGTCGGGTCGGGCAAGACGATGGTAGCGCTGCATGCGCTGCTCCGCGCGGTGGAGGCAGGCAAGCAGGGCGCGATGCTGGCCCCGACCGAAATTCTGGCGCGGCAACATTTCGCCAATCTGCAGGTCTCGCTTGCCGGCTTGCCGGTGACGGTCGCCATCCTGACCGGGCGGGAGAAGGGCAAGGCGCGCGAATCGACGCTGATGGGGCTTGCCGATGGCTTGATCGATATCCTTGTCGGCACGCATGCGATCTTTCAGGAAGCGGTCGCCTACAAAGCGCTGGCCCTTGCCGTGATCGACGAACAACACCGCTTCGGTGTCAGCCAGCGGCTGATGCTGTCGCGAAAAGGGCAGGGGGTGCCGCACCTGCTGGTGATGACCGCCACGCCAATCCCGCGCAGCCTGGCGCTTGCCTGTTATGGCGAGATGGATGTCTCGCAAATCGACGAGATGCCGCCGGGGCGGACACCGGTTGAAACACGGGTGATTTCCGAGGAACGCTTGCCCGAACTGATCAATGGCGTCGCGCGCCATCTTTCGAGCGGCAAACAGGCTTTCTGGGTCTGCCCGCTCGTTGAGGAAAGCGAACACAGCGAACTGGCGGCGGCCGAACAGCGTGCCGCTATGCTTAAACTGCGCTTCGGAGATCAGGTCGCACTGGTGCACGGGCGCATGAAAGGGTCGGAAAAGGACGCGGTTATGGAAGGGTTTGCCTCCGGCAAGACCCGTCTGCTGGTCGCCACCACCGTTATCGAGGTCGGCGTCGATGTGCCCAATGCCAGCCTGATGATCGTAGAGGCGGCCGACCGTTTCGGGCTGGCCCAGCTGCACCAGTTGCGTGGGCGTGTGGGACGAGGGAGCGAGCAATCGGTATGTATTCTCGTCCGCACCGCACAAGTCAGCGAAACCGCGCGCGCACGCCTTGCCTTGATGCGCGAGACCAATGACGGTTTTCGGATCGCCGAGGAGGATCTGAAATTGCGCGGGGCAGGCGAGATGCTCGGCACCCGCCAGTCCGGCGACAGCCCGTTCAGGGTCGCGACCGACGAGCAGGTGCGCGAACTGATCGGCGCGGCAACGGCCGATGCCCGATTGCTGATCGATCGGGATGGTGGCCTTGATGGCCCGCGCGGTCAGGCGGCGCGGGTCGCGCTCTATCTGTTCGAACGCGATGCAGGGCTGGCGACGCTGAGGGGAGGATGAGATATTTTGGTCTTGGATTACAATTACGCTAATTCGACTTGAACGGAGGTGTGAAGCCCCCTCGACTGCCCGCAGGGCGGGCGCTCAGGATAAAATATCGCTTCGCGGTAGGCTGAACCGCCGTCTCGAAGGACGGAATCAGACACTTACGAGCGTATATCTATCAGCGAATCTTTGGCCCGATCTTGTCGATCAATGCCATGAAATCCGGCAGACGGATTACACGTTCGAACTGAAAGCCGGCGCGGTTCTCGACCGACCAGATCAGATGCGCTTCAATGCGCCCTATAACGGGCAGGCGAAGTTCGATACGGTCACCATGGCGGAATACTTCGTTATTATCGATCATGAAACCATGGGCCGAGACATTGGCAATATGCAATTTCTGCTCGCCGTGCGGTTTGCTTTCGGCAAGCACGTGGTAACTTGCGCGGTGACGAGCAGCACGGCGCA
Source organism: Sphingorhabdus sp. (assembly GCA_051657985.1). Classification (GTDB taxonomy): domain Bacteria; phylum Pseudomonadota; class Alphaproteobacteria; order Sphingomonadales; family Sphingomonadaceae; genus Sphingorhabdus_B. Next base: position 4,192 of record JBOFLS010000280.1, read on the forward strand.
TGTCGTAATTTTGATCAATAGCAGGTTGTACCATACTCAATTCGGTCCTGTTCCCGGTAGGGTCGCGAAAACCGTTATAGCAGCTGGTTACGAATATTTGGTAAAACCGTATTGCAAAAAATCAGGCCTGTCTGAACGTCACCAAACCGTGCTTTTTCTTGCCTGCAGAGATTTTGACGGCATCCACCGCGCGCGCAATAAGGGCATTTTCCTGGGCTACCACCAAGCCATCGACCTTTGCCCCGCCCCCCGCAATCAATCGGCGCGCCTCGTTTTTTGAAGAAACGAAGCCGATCCCGACCAGCGCATCAACGATCCCGATCGCATCGCCATCTGCGACGAATGTCGGCAAATTGCCACCGGCCGTACCCTGTTCGAACATATTACGCGCAGTCGATTCGGCTATTTGTGCCGCTTCCGCGCCGCGGCAAAGCGCGGTTGCTTCATTGGCGAGGACGATCTTGGCCTGGTTGATCTCGCTGCCCCCCAGCCCCTCCAGTCGCTGGATCTCGTCAAGCGGCAGATCGGTAAACAGGCGCAGGAACCTGCCCACATCGCGGTCGTCGGTGTTGCGCCAGAATTGCCAGTAATCGTAATTGGGCAACTGCGCCTCATTCAGCCAGACCGCGCCTGAGGCGGATTTGCCCATTTTCGAACCATCGGCCTTTGTAATCAGCGGCGTGGTCAAGCCGTAAACTTCCCGGCTGTCCATCCGCCGGGTTAATTCCACACCGTTGATGATATTGCCCCACTGATCCGAGCCCCCCATCTGAAGCCGCACATCCAGCGTGCGGTTGAGATGGCGATAGTCGTAGCCCTGCAAGATCATATAATTGAATTCAAGAAAGGTCATCGGCTGTTCGCGATCCAGCCGCAGCTTTACCGAATCGAAGGTCAGCATGCGGTTGACGGTGAAATGCGTGCCGACTTCCTGCAGCAGCTCGATATAGCCCAGTTTGCCCAGCCAGTCGTGATTGTTGACCATCACCGCATCGGTAGCGCCATCGCCGAAGTTCAGAAATTGTTCGAAAGCGGTGCGGATCGAGGCGATATTGGCATCGATCGCCGCATCGGTCAGCATCTTGCGGCTTTCGTCGCGTCCGGTAGGATCGCCGATCCGGGTTGTTCCGCCGCCCATGACGACGACGGGCTTGTGTCCGGCCTGTTGCAGACGGCGCAGCAGCATGATCGATACCAGATTGCCGATATGCAAGGATGGCGCGGTCGCGTCGAAGCCGATATACCCCGGCACGATCTGCTTTGCCGCCAGCGCGTCGAGCGCTGGACCATCGGTCAACTGGTGGATATAGCCGCGTTCGTCGAGCACGCGCAGCAGATCGGACTGGTATCGGGTCATAACGGCAGCGCGCCTAGCATGGGAAACAGCATATGGGGAGTTTTTTTGGTTTGCATGATTTGCAGATACACCCGTCTACACCTGCTAAAGCCGTTACAAGAGTGTCAGCGCATATCATGCAACACTCCACAAAAGAATTTGTGATAGAATTCAATGTTATCGGTGACGGTATCCTCTTCATCCCCGCTAAAGCATCACCCATAAGGACAGACAATTTGTGGCACACCACCTGCTTTGAAATTTTCATGGCCACAGAATCCGGCCGATATGTCGAATTCAATCTCTCGCCGTCTTTTGCTTGGGCCGCTTACGCATTTGATGGCTATCGACAGGGAATGAGAAATCTCGATCTGCCTTTCGAGCCAGATATCGAGATAACTCCATCGCCCACTCATTTCTTTCTTTATTCGGAACTACCACCTATCGATAACAGCTTCCGGACATTGGCTTTATCCGCCGTCATCGAAGAAACCGACGGCACAAAATCCTATTGGGCCCTCCACCACCCGCCGGGAAAGCCTGATTTCCATCATCCCGATTGCTTTCGTCTGCATCTTCCGGCACCAGCCGTGGCATGATCAAATTCGGTATCGATAGACTGCTTTCCGAACCCGAACTGCGCCAGCAGCTGGCAAGCAAGCGCGTAGCGCTGGTGGCGCATCCCGCATCGGTAACTGCCGATCTCAGGCATTCCCTTGATGCATTGATCGCGCTTGGCGATATCAATGTGACCGCTGCCTTTGGCCCGCAACATGGCCTGAAAGGGGATAAGCAGGATAACATGGTTGAGTCTGATGACTATACCGATCCGCAATATAACATTCCGATTTTCAGTCTTTATGGCGAAGTCCGTCGTCCAACAGGGCAGATGATGTCGACCTTCGATGTGGTGCTTGTCGATCTGCAGGATCTGGGGTGTCGCATATATACTTTCATTACAACATTGCTGTATATTCTCGAAGAAGCGGCAGCGCACGGGAAGTCGGTTTGGGTGCTTGATCGCCCTAACCCTGCAGGTCGTCCGGTCGAGGGGCTGACTTTGCGCGAAGGCTGGGAGAGTTTCGTCGGCGCAGGTCCGATACCGATGCGCCACGGCCTGACGCTGGGCGAACTCGGCCAATGGTTTGTCGATCATTTCAAACTCGACGTTGATTATCGCGTGATTGCTATGGAGGGCTATCATCCTGATGACGCCCCAGGCTTCGGCTGGCCTTTAAATGAACGTATCTGGGTGAACCCAAGCCCCAACGCCGCCAATCTCAACATGGCGCGGGCTTATGCGGGAACGGTAATGGTCGAGGGCGCAACGCTGAGCGAGGGAAGGGGGACGACCCGGCCCCTGGAACTGTTTGGTGCACCCGATATCGATGCGCTGGCCGTAATAAAAAAGATGGAAAGTCTCGCACCGCAATGGTTGGAGGGATGCCGTTTACGCGAAATCTGGTTCGAGCCTACATTTCATAAATATCAGAAGCAGCTATGCCACGGTCTTCATATTCATGCCGAAGGTGGTTTCTACGATCATCACGCTTTCAAACCTTGGCGGTTGCAAGCTTTGGCCTTCAAAGCGATCCGCCATTTATATCCGGACTACCGATTGTGGCGCGGAACGGATTTTAAATATGAATATACGAGTGACGTTCTTGCAATCGACGTAATCAATGGCGGCTCGCTGTTACGCGAATGGGTGGATGACACTGCAGCGGAACAAGGGGATCTCGATAATATGGCCTGTGCCGATGAGGAATTTTGGATCAAGGCCAGACGACCTTACCTGCTTTATTAAAGTCGATAGGATCATTTGCTTCTGATATGCGAGACCACCCGCCAGTTCCTCTGCCCAAGCTTTCGGATACCGACGCTGACGCCCGGTTGCAGCAAAACCATTTCGATCTGGAAGCGATGCTGGCCAAAGCGGACGGGCGGTTTCACATGGGCGATCATAAAACCGCGGCAAGTTTTTATCGCGCTATAGCCCGGCTGATCGATCAGCGCGGAGCGGCATCGGATGCGGAGCTTTTGGCGGCTTCACGCTGCTCGCAGATGAGCGAATGGTTCGATATCCGTTTCAAGGATCATCTGCTCGCATCGCTTGAACAAGGGGGATTTGGTCATGGAACACGACATCCCAGATTTCAAAAATCACTCGAAATGATGCTGGGTGAACGCGAACGTCCTCTCGAATATAGACGATATCCCCAAACACCGCTTGTCCATTATTATCCGGATTTGCCGTATGTGTCCTTTGCCGACCCTGCGGAATTTGACTGGGTCGCCGGATTGGAAGCGTGTTTTCCTGCAATGCGAGAGGAGGCGGCAAAGCTACTTGCAGAGCATGCCGATTTCCGCCCCTATGTGCAGCGTGATCTTCTAAGGCCGCAGGGCGATGTGCACGGCATGCTCGAAAATGCCGATTGGAGTACGCTTTTCCTGTGGGAAAACGGAGCCGCGATCAAAGAGCATGTCGCTCATTGTCCAGAGATTTTCGATGCGGTAATGCGGCATGTGCCGCTTTGTCATATTGGACGACGTTCGCCATCGGTGATGCTTTCGCTACTGCGTCCCGGTGCGCATATTCCTCCGCATACGGGCATGATCAATTGCCGTTATATCTGCCATTTGCCATTGATCGTTCCATCAGAATGCGGCTTTCGGGTGGGAGACACTATAATCGAATGGCAAGAGGGTAAGGTTATCCTGTTCGATGATACCGTACAGCATGAAGCGTGGAATCGCAGCCAATCGAACCGGCTTGTATTGATTTTCGATATTTGGCGACCGGAATTGGATGAAAACGAACAGGCGCAGATCAGGGCTCTATTCGCTGCGGTCGACAGCTACTAGCGCCTGTGGGGATTTATCTGCCGTAACTTTTAAAACAACGCTCGTCATCCCGCGAAGGCGGGGATCCATGGTCTGCAATGTCATTGTAGAACCGACGTTCAGACCATGGCCCCCCGATCAGGTGTGCGTTGCACGCCTTCGGCTCCGGGAGTGACATTGTTTTTTGCGGTTGGACGCTTGAATCGCAACAGTCCCTAAAATGATCGGGCTCTAATTACCGATTGGCGAACGTTTATCCGTGTTTGCGAACCAGTTCGCGCATCGCATCGTCCAATCCTTCCAGAGTAAGCGGATACATGCGGTCCTTCATCAGTTGCTTTATGATCTTCGTCGATTGCGAATAGCCCCAATGCGCCTCGGGCGTCGGATTCAGCCAGACAGCTGCCGGATAGGTATTGACCATCCGCTGCATCCAGATCGCCCCCGCTTCCTCGTTGAAATGTTCTACCGAGCCGCCAGGATGGCTGATCTCATAGGGGCTCATCGCTGCATCGCCGACGAAAATCAGTTTATAGTCGTGCGGAAATTTGTGCATCACTTCCCAAGTAGGCGTGCGTTCGGCAAAACGACGACGGTTGTCTTTCCAGACGCCTTCATAGACGCAGTTGTGAAAATAATAGAATTCCAGATTCTTGAATTCCGCAGTGGCTGCACTGAACAGTTCCTCGCACAGCTTGATAAAGGGGTCCATTGATCCGCCCACATCCAGAAACAGCAATACCTTGATCGCGTTACGCCGTTCGGCACGCATTTGGATATCGAGCCACCCTTTGCGCGCAGTGCCGTTGATTGTGCCTTCGATATCCAGTTCGTCAAGCGCGCCTTCGCGGGCAAAGCGGCGCAGGCGGCGCATGGCGATCTTGATGTTGCGGGTACCCAGCTCTTTGGTGTTGTCCAGGTTTTGAAACTCACGTTTCTCCCAAACTTTCAATGCACGCTTGTGTTTTGACTCTCCCCCAATCCGTACGCCTTCCGGATTGTATCCGTTGTTGCCGAATGGCGACGTACCGCCCGTACCGATCCATTTGTTGCCGCCCTCGTGCCGCTTTTGCTGTTCCTCGAGCCGCTTTTTGAGGGTCTCCATGATTTCTTCCCATGATCCCAGAGATTTGATCGCTTCCATTTCTTCGGCCGTCAAAAATTTTTCGGCAACAGCCTTCAGCCAATCTTCCGGAACTTCCAGCGTATCGGTGCCGTAATCGGTCAAAAGCCCCTTGAAAACCTTATTGAAGACTTGATCGAAGCGGTCGAGTAAGGCCTCGTCTTTCACCAACACTGCACGGGAAAGATAATAAAATTCTTCCGGGCTCTGCTCGATCACTTCGGCATCCAGGGCCTCCAGCAATGCGAGATGCTCTTTCAACGATGCCGGTATGCCCGCAATCCGAAGCTCTTCGAGAAAATTGAAAAACATGAATGTTCGATCCGCTGATTAATTATGCGATTAAAATGGCAGCATGGCGTTGCGAATGATCGAGGTCAACCACCTGCGGTCCCATCATCTTTAACGCCGCGCTAATCATTAGAATGTAAACGCAATGGCAATAAGGATCAGGGTCGTACCGAATAATGGAAAATCTGGCGCAAAAAGCCAATCACTGGATTGAGGATACAGCAAAAATCTGTGGCGAAGTCACAGTGGGATGTTCGCATGCGGGCGGTACGATAAGCGATGCCCTGCACGCAGCGGAATATCTTACAACCAATTATGAAGAGCTTGAAGCCATTAGCGACAAGCTTGCTTGCGAAATCGAAAACGTTGCCCATGCTACGGTCGATGCGCGGAAACTGTCCGATGCAGCACGGGAAAAAGTGGAAGCGGGAGCCCAAACGATCGGTCAATCGATAACCGGCTTTGGTGAGATTGTTTCATTGATCAATCGTCTTGGATTGCACATCTCCAGTTTCGCAATGGCAATGGAACAAGTGCGAAAAGCGAGCCACTCGATCGATCAGATCGCGCGCACCACCAACATGCTTGCCCTGAATGCTGCTATCGAAGCCGAAAAGGCAGGGGATGCGGGCAAGACTTTCGCCGTTGTCGCAGCCGAAGTGAAGAAATTGGCGTTTGATTCGCGCAACGCTGCCGTAGACATCACGCAGACCGTGAATTCATTGGCATCCGAAGCCGAAAAGCTGGCTGATGAAATTGGCACCGGCATCGAAGGGAGCAGTACAGCGCAAAGCCAGTTTGCCGGACTGGAAACGTTGCTTGCAAATGTCGGTGCGCTTGTTGCGCAGGTGGATGACCGGAACGCCGAAATCGCGAGTAATGCTGCCGCTTTGCAAGGGGGACTTGATCGATCGAAGCTTGTGCGAACAGCGGTCGCTGAGTCGAACGTCAAGATGCAAAAGCAGCTTATTAGCGCTCGCAAGGATATCAATGTGCTTGAAATGCAGGCCAATCGCATGTTCGATAAGCTGGTACATAGCGGCTTTTCCCATGAAGACAGGCCTTTCGTCGAACTTGCAATGAAGGAAGCGCGTACAATAGAGAAGATAACCGAGGCTGCGTTAAATTCGGGCTTGTTGACGACAAGCATGCTTTTTGATCAGCACTATCAACCGATCGAGGGCAGTAATCCGCCCAGATTTCGTACAAGTCTAACGTCTTGGGCTGATGCGAATTGGCGACCGGAATTCGACCGCGCCACATCAACGGCTTCTGAAATTCTTACTGTCGTATGCACCGACAACAAAGGTTTTCTGCCGACGCATCTGACCTGTTTTTCCCGTTCGCCAAGCGGCGATCTCGATCACGACACGCGTTATTGCCGAAACGGACGTATCCTTTTCGAGGCTTCCGACGAAGCGGCAAAAGTAAGCGATCAGGATTTCATGATGGCCGTTTACCGCCATTCGAGTGCCAACAGCAATACGGTGGTCCGCAACGTCTATGTACCGCTGCAATTTCGGGGCAGGCGTTGGGGCGATCTCGAATTAGCCTATATTCTTTGATCGCATACCCTATTTTAAGGGAGCAAATGGGGTTGAGCTGCGTTCGGTCCAGATTATCTATTTGGAGACGATTTAATGCGCTTTTCGATTTACAGCCTGCCGCTTCTTTTCGCCGTAATAGGCTGTGGCAACGATAGCAGAACCGAACAGACCCCCAAAACACTCAATAAGCCGACAGCCGCAAATCAGACAGAAAGCATGGATCCCTTGGCCGCGCGCGATCCTGAACCGGGGGAGGCCGTTGCGCCGGATGCCGACGATATCCCGCGTCCCGTAATGCAACTGCAGGTCGTTCTCGACCGGTTGGGTTTTACCCCCGGCGTGGTCGATGGCAAGAACGGTCTTTCAACCCGTAATGCGATCGCCGGTTTTCAGGAAGCCCAGGGGTTGAAGATAACGGGCGAGCTCGATGAGGCGACCTCTACGGCGCTTGCACAATGGCGAAATATTCCGGCAACGCGTCTTGTAACAATTCCGGATGCCTTTGCGCGTGGCCCGTTTGTCGAAATGCCCGAAGACGCTGCCGATCAGGCAAAGATGCAGGGGCTGGGGTATGAGTCGCTCGACGAAAAGCTTGCCGAGCGCTTTCATACCACGGTTGAAACATTGCAAATGCTCAATACACAATCTGGCAGTGGCGTTGATGCTAGTGCATCTCGCCAAAATAGAGATACGGAAAAACAAAAAAATATTTTTCAGGCGGGGCAGCGGATCCGTGTTCCCAATATTGGCAACGATCGTGTCGATGCGGCGCAGGTCGACGATACGGGTTGGCGTGACACGCTCGTCATGCTCGGCGTCGCTTCTGCCCAGCCCAAAGCGGAACGAATTATCGTCAGTAAGTCGAAGGGGACATTAAAGGCTTATGATGCACAGGACAAGCTTGTCGGCATGTATACCGCAAGCATGGGCTCACCGCGCGATCCCCTGCCACTTGGTCGTTGGAAGGTGAACGGCGTCGCACGCAATCCGGAATTCCATTACAATCCCGAACTTTTCTGGGATGTCTCGGATAGCAAGGACGATCAGATGCTGCCACCCGGACCGAATAGTCCGGTCGGCATAGTCTGGATCGATCTGAGCAAGGAGCATTACGGTATCCATGGCACGCCTGAGCCGCAAACCATTGGGCGGGCGCAGAGCCATGGCTGTGTCCGATTGACAAACTGGGATGCCGCAAGGCTGGCTCAGATGGTGTCACCGGGGGTACAGGTGTTGTTCGAGGCTTAGTCGTCTTTGGGCTTGGGCTTGTGAACCATAGCGACGAGTATGAAGGATATATACATCAACAAATACCATGCCCCCAATTTGGCGGGCGATACCATTTTCCAGCCGTCTTGCTGGTCCGGATAGCTCCAGGCGCGGGCAAAGGTGCCGATATTTTCGGCAAACCAGATGAAACCCGCAACCAGGAACCAGCCGACCAGCAATGGCATCCAGCGCCATTCCTTCCATATGCGAAACCAAATGCGGGTTCTGAAGAACAGATAGAGCATGATGGCAAAAAGCAGCAGGCGGATATCGGGTAGCCAATGGTGGGCAAAAAAATTGATGTAGATGGCAACGCCTAACGCTATCGTTAGCCAGCTGGGCGGATAATCTGAAAAACGCATGTCGAAGATGCGCCAGATGCGTGCGATATAGCTACCCACTGCGGCATACATGAAACCTGAAAACAACGGTACATCACCGATCCGAAGCAGGCTTGGTTCGGGATAGATCCACGAACCATAGGCCGTCTTGAACAATTCCATCACGGTTCCAACGATATGGAACAGCAGAATGACTTTCGCCTCTTCCCAGGATTCCAGACGAAAAAGCAGCATCATTATTTGAATGGCAAAGGCCGCAACTGTCAGAAAATCGTAACGCGCTAGCGCCGCATCTTGCGGATAGAAAAAATGCGTACTTAGCAACAAAGCCAGCATCAGGCCGCCAAATAGACACGCCCAGCCTTGTTTGAAGCCGAAGAGCAGAAATTCATAAACCCAGCTATGCCAGCCGGGTCGCGGTTCGAACGCCTCGAGCCGTGCCCGTATTTGCGCAAAACGGGTGGCATCACGCCACCGGTGTCTGTCAGCCACCCTGGCGGCGGGCCATGAAGGCAAGGCGTTCGAACAGCATCACATCTTGTTCATTTTTAAGCAGTGCACCGTGCAGCGGTGGGATGGCTTTGGTCGGATCGCGATTTTGCAAAACATCGAGCGGCATATCTTCGTGTAGAAGCAGTTTGAGCCAGTCGAGCAGTTCGCTCGTGCTTGGTTTCTTTTTCAAACCAGGTACTTCGCGGATATCGTAGAAAATATCCATTGCTTTTGATACCAGCATCTTCTGGATGCCAGGAAAGTGAACATCGACGATCGCCTGCATCGTTTCGCGATCGGGAAATTTGATGTAATGGAAGAAACAACGACGCAGGAAGGCGTCGGGCAATTCCTTTTCATTGTTCGAAGTGATCACAACAATGGGACGTTCCGCTGCCTTCACGGTCTCATGCGTCTCGTAGACGTAGAATTCCATTCGATCGAGTTCCTGCAACAGGTCGTTTGGAAATTCGATATCCGCCTTATCGATTTCATCGATCAGCAGCACCGGTAGCTTTTCCGATGTAAAGGCCTCCCACAACTTGCCGCGCTTTATATAATTGCGGATGTCGTGAACGCGCTCATCGCCCAGTTGGCTGTCGCGCAAGCGAGCTACGGCATCATATTCGTATAAGCCCTGATGCGCTTTTGTTGTCGATTTGATGTTCCACTCGATCAGCGGCGCATCCATAGCTTGGGCAATTTCCTGAGCCAGCACGGTCTTGCCAGTACCGGGTTCGCCTTTCACCAATAACGGGCGGCGCAGTTTTACCGCAGCATTGACAGCCACTTTCAAGTCATCGGTTGCAACGTAATTTTGCGTGCCGGTAAAGCGCATCGGAACCCCTTATCATTTAATCGTACGATTAAGCGATAAGCAGCTCAAGCGGGCTTGGCAACCATCAAAACTGTTGTTTACTGTTCGTCGAGCATGGCCTGATGGCGCGCCGCGATCAACTGCCAGAGACCGCGCTGCTGAGCAAGCATTTGATCGCTGCCAAACGCCATCGCGCGTTGTGTCGAAAGTTTGAAACCAAGATCGCAGGCCAGTTGAAAACACTGCTGCCTGTCCGGCAATACACAAGAGGGGATTTCGATCTCCAAAGCCAAGGCGACATGATCGAGCAATGGACGAATTGCCTGCCAATCCATGACGAAGGCAATCGCCGACCCTGCAGGGCAGCCGACTCGATCGGACGTTGCCAGCATTTCGACGCTGCGGCTTTGCGCTTCAAGCAAGGCGGTTACGCGTTCTTGACCGAGCTGCCGGTGGATCGGACCCGCAGCAATCGTCAGCCGATTGAGAAATATACGCTCCACGGCAAAGCCGTTGATTGCCTGCAACAACCACTCGCGCGCGGCCTGATCGACAATCTTGTTGGCGGCATGATCGATAATGCCAGGATGTCGTCCGAAACAGATGTTCAGGAAATGCGCAATATCCGCCTTGAGAGCAGGACGGCTCAATTTCACTACAGAGCGCAGAGGTTCGACCGAATGGCTACGTTCGAGGAACGCCAAGAGCGGCCCGGCTATGGCCAGGCTACTATTGCTCTCGATATGATCGATAAAGCCTTGGCCGAAATTATCGGCAATGCTGACAATCGACTTCATTCGCGCACTCCAAACCCCTTTTCCCGCCTTTGCGGCACATTGACGGATCGGTTTAGCAGCCAACCGTAAATGCAAGGTTTACGCAATGAATGTCGAATTAATCCGTTATTGATCCAAAAAGCTGCGCATTTTGCGCGAGCGGCTTGGGTGTTTCAGCTTCCTGAGCGCCTTTGCCTCGATTTGGCGAATACGTTCGCGGGTAACGCTGAACTGTTGGCCAACTTCCTCAAGTGTGTGATCGGTGTTCATGCCAATGCCAAAGCGCATGCGCAGTACGCGTTCCTCACGCGGGGTGAGGGAGGCTAGAACGCGGGTAACGGTTTCCTTAAGATTAGCCTGAATGGCCGCATCTACGGGAATGATCGCATTTTTATCCTCAATGAAATCGCCCAGATGGCTATCTTCCTCGTCACCGATCGGGGTTTCGAGAGAGATCGGCTCCTTGGCGATCTTCATCACCTTGCGAACCTTTTCGAGCGGCATCGAAAGGCGTTCGGCCATCTCCTCCGGTGTCGGTTCGCGGCCCTGTTCATGCAGGAACTGACGGCTGCAGCGGACCAGCTTGTTAATCGTCTCGATCATGTGAACCGGAATACGAATCGTCCTTGCCTGATCGGCGATCGAACGCGTGATCGCCTGCCGTATCCACCAGGTGGCATAAGTGCTGAACTTATAACCGCGGCGATACTCGAACTTATCGACCGCCTTCATCAGGCCGATATTGCCTTCCTGAATAAGATCAAGGAATTGCAGGCCTCTGTTCGTATATTTTTTCGCAATCGAGATCACGAGGCGCAGATTGGCCTCGACCATCTCCTTCTTCGCGATGCGCGCCTCGCGTTCGCCCTTTTGCACCATGTTGACGATACGGCGAAACTCATTGAGGCTCATACCGGTCGCAGCTGCGATATCGGAAATTTCGCCGCGGATGCGCTCAACGGCGTCGATCTCGTTTTCGGCGAACTTGGCCCATTTCTTGTCGAGGGTGGCATGGCTTTCCAACCAGCCTTCGTCCAGCTCATGACCCATATAGCGATCGAGAAAATCCTTGCGTGGCACCTTATGGCGTTCGGCCAGACGCAGCATCTGACCGCCAAGCGCCGTCAGACGGCGGTTGAAGGAATAAAGCTGGTCGACCAGATATTCAATCTTGTTCGCATGAAACTGCACCGACTCAACTTCAGCGGTCAGATCTTCTCGCAATTTCTGATATTTATTTTCAGAAGCTTTGGGGAATTCTCCGCTTGTTGCCATCGACAACATGCGATCGTTCTGAATCTTCGAGAATTGTTTGAACAGGCTGGCAATCGTTGCAAAACGTTCAAGGGCAGCGGGTTTTAGCGCCTCTTCCATCTGCGCAAGGCTAAGGGTGTTATCTTCCTCTTCCTCCTCAACAGGGCGGGCTCGGCGTTCGGTATAGTCGTCGTCATCCTCGTCGGCATTGGCCTCCGGCTCTTCCTCGACATCTTCCTCTTCCTTATAGGAAGGACCAGCGGTTTTCTCGCTGATTTCACCGTCGTCGTCAGCCTCCTCGCCATCTTCGGTAAGGTTTTCGGGCGCAGGCTCCTTGGAAAGCATCGCGTCGAGATCGAGGATCTCGCGCAACTGCATTTCGCCATTGTTAAGCGCATTGGACCATTCGATAATCGCATGAAAGGTAATCGGGCTTTCGCATAGTCCCAGGATCATGGTATCGCGGCCAGCCTCGATACGCTTGGCAATGGCAATTTCGCCTTCACGGCTAAGCAGCTCGACCGCGCCCATTTCGCGCAAATACATGCGCACCGGATCGTCGGTACGGTCGCCGGTGCCGGTTTTCTTGACGGTCGAGGTCAGGGAACGCGGATCGTTTTCGCCGATATGCTCGACGGTTTCGTTATCCTCTTCTTCGCGGTCCTCGCCTTCTTCGCCAGCTTCGTCGCTTTCAACGATTTGCACACCCATATCGTTAATCGCGGACATGATATCCTCGATCTGATCGGCGGTGAACTGGTCCTGCGGAACAGCGGCATTCAGTTCGTCAATAGTTAAATAGCCGCGGCGCTTTGCCTTCGCGAGCAGCTTTTTCACCTGCGCGTCGTTAAGATCGATCAGCGGCGCATCGCCATTATCGCCGTCTTCCATTTCGGGTTGCGTAGCCAAGTTATTCTATCCCCGTCAAAATCATA
>JBOFLS010000281.1:0-27989 GCA_051657985.1 Sphingorhabdus sp.
TGGCGCTGACGCTCGACCATCATCATTTCGATCCTTTTGCGCCAGGGCCTGCCAGGCGGGCGGCAGCGCTCGCCAGGCGTCTCAAGACATTGGGGCTAGGCGTAGTGATCGAAACCGGCGCACGCTATCTGCTGAACCCGCGCGACAAGCATGAACCGACGCTGGTAACCGCCGATCCCGATGGACGCGCGCTGCGGATCAAGTTTCTCTGCCGCGCCATAGATATCGCGGGTCACCTGGGGGCGGAGGCGGTTTCATTCTGGGCAGGCGTGCCCAAATCGGGCGTTTTGCGTGTCGATGCCATGCACTGGCTGAACGAGGGGCTGGCGCAGGTCTGCGATTATGCAGCGATGGCGCAAGTCCCTATAGCGCTCGAACCCGAACCGGGGATGTTGATCGAAACCGTCGACGATTATGATAGGCTCGCCGACAATCATCCAACCTTGCGGTTGGCGCTCGATACCGGCCATTGCCTGGTGACACAGGATATCGAACCCGATGCAGCGGTACGGCTTTATGCCGAACAACTTGGTACCGTTGCCATCGAGGATATGCGCCGCGGCGATCATACACATTTGCCCTTTGGCCAGGGCAATATCGATTTACCTAAGGTTCTCGCTGCGCTGGAAGGCATCGGCTTTTCGAAACTCGTCTGCGTCGAACTGTCACGCGAAAGCCCGCGCGCGCATGCTGCAATTCCGGAGGCAATGGCCGCTCTGCGTCAGGCCCAGGAACGGCTGGCAATCGCTGCGTGAGGGTTTGTTTCGTCTCGCGCCGTTTCTTCCCCGCAATTTCGGGAATGAGCGTCTATGCGCTTAATTTGCTGCGGCAGCTTGTCGCACGCGGGCACGATGTGACGATGATCTCGCAATATCGCGGTGACGATTTCGGAACCCGTGTTTATGGCGGCGGCCCACCCCCGCCGGTTGAGGGCGTGCATGTTATCGGCCTTGAACAGATCGGTGAGCAGAACGGCGGCGATTTCGAGCTGGATGTCGCACGCATGGAGGAAGCAATCCTGACCGAACATGCGCGTAAGCCCTTTGATGTGCTGCATGCGCAATATGGCTATCCCAATGGCTGGGCAGTGCAACGGGCGGCAGCGCGGATCGGTGTGCCGACGGTCGTGTCGATCCAGGGCGGCGACGGGCACTGGGTCGGCTCCTGTTGTCGCACGCATTATGAGGCGCTGCGCCGCGTGCTGCTTTCGGCCAACGCGCTTCTGATCGGCGGCGAATCTTTCATTGGCGAAGTGGCCGAGCGGATGGACGTACCCCGCAACCGCTTCACGATCGTGCCGGGTGCCGTCGATACCACGCGCTTTATTCCACGTGTGGGCCGGTCGCCGGGCGATGCGGTATCACCGGTGCGGCTGCTCTATCATGGCCGGGTCGATGCGCGGAAAGGCGTGCTCGACTTTCTCGATGCATTAAAGATACTGCGGAACCGCAACCTTCGCTTCGCGGCCCTTATTTCGGGCATCGGCCCTGATGTCGATAGTTCGCAAGCGCGCAGCAAAGAACTGGGGTTACAAGATGCCGTATGCTTCACCGGCTATGCCAATTATGCCGACGTGCCCGCGCTTTATCGCGATGCCGATATCTTCGTTTCGCCGACTTATGCCGAAGGATTTTCGAACACCATATTGGAGGCCATGGCAGCGGGCTTGCCCGTCATCTCCTGCCGCTCGGTAGGCGTGATCGACTGTCTGCGCGACGGAGAAAACGGCTTGCTGACCGAGCCGGGCGATATCACCGAACTGGCCGACGGTCTGGCAAGATTGATCACCGACCGCGATCTGCGCGCAAAACTCGCCGCGACCGCGCTTGAGGAATGCAGGCGGACCTACAGCTGGGAAGCGGTCGGCGGGTTGATTGAGGCCAGCTATTACCGAGTTGCCGACCAGCGACCCGAATCCGATCTGGGTGCTGAAATTCCCATAGACCCCGCCTGTCGTTTTCGCGCCGAACCGCATTTGCTGTAGCAATGCCTACTGCAATTGCCCTTTCACCCCATCTGGATGATGCAGTTTTTTCCGCAGGGGGAACGCTTGCTTTTTTGGCTGAAAACGGCTGGGAGGTACGGATTGTAACTGCCTTCACCGCTTCGGTACGCGACCCGCAAGGTTTCGCGCTTGCCTGCCAGCTTGACAAGGGCCTCGGCCCTGAAATCGATTACATGGCGATGCGGCGTAAGGAAGATGCAGCGGCCTGTGCGGCACTTGGGATCAGGGCCCCTGTCTGGCTCGATCTGCCCGAAGCGCCGCATCGTGGATATCATTCCGCCCAGGCTTTGTTTGCGGGCGTCAAGGCCGATGACGATATCGACTTGCGCCTGGCGCGATTGCTTATTCCATTCGTGGAAGATGCCGATCTGCTTTTCGCTTGTCAGGCAATCGGGGGGCATGTCGATCATATCCTTGCCGTTCGCGCCCTTATGCAGATTGCGCGTCCACCGACATTATGGTGGACCGATTTTCCTTATTCGATAAGGGGCGGCCCTTCGTTGCGACCCTTTCAGGCTTGTTTCGATGTTCTCGAGAGCATCGATTTCGCTTTATCCAAAAGGGCCCGGCAGGCGAAAATCGCTGCATGCCTTTGCTATGCAAGCCAGCTCGGTTTTCAGTTCGGCGGCCCGGCAGCGTTGAAGGATATTCTGGCGCAGGCCGACACCGAGTCCTTGCGCATCGATAGCTATGCCTTGCGTAAACTGCAGTCCGTCTTTCCTGGGGATGTCAGACTTGGCGGGTGACCGTACCATCTTTTGTGCGCGCGCGTGAAGGCGCTGAGTTCGGCATAGCCGAGCAATTCGGCAATATCGGTCATCGAACGACGGTTTTCCATACGGTAAAGGTCGCACATATCCTGCCGGACATGATCGAGCAGTTCGCGAAATGGCCTGCCTTCATTGACAAGCCGCCTGCGCAGAGTGCGTTCGGTAAGTCCGAAAGACGTTGCGATGCGATCGAGCTTCAACGGTGATTTATTGAGTTCGCTGGCAAGGTAGAGGTAACAAAAGGCGGAATGTTCTTCTCCGCGCTCCAGCCAAATCATAGCCTGGCGGTACCGTTTCAATACCTCGGTCTGCAAAGCAGGATTGGCATCAGGCAACGGTTGTGGAAGAAGATTGCGGCTGAATTCGATCCGCGTCTGCGGAATGCCGAACTGAACCTTGCATCCCAAAAGCGCGGTATAGTGGCTGATCGGAAACCGCGGTCGATGCTGAAAGCCAACGATAACCGAGCCAGTACCGCTGGTCGAAGAATCGCGTATGAGCCGAACATATGCAGCAACCGCAAATTCAAGGCTTGCTTCGAAGTAGCTGAAATCTGCATGAAACAGTTTCCAATGCAACGATGCCGTGTCGTCATTGGTATTCAGGTCCACCCGCCATACGCATTGACGCAAGACCTGCAATTCGACATTGCTTCGCAACAGGGTCTCGATTGTCGAAGAGAAGCTGGTATAATAGCCAAGATCGGAAAAGCTGGAGGGTTTGGCGGCAATGCCAAGCTGCAAGGCGATGCTGGAATCGTTGAATTCGCGTTCGAGTACGGCGAACAGGTCGATCATTACACGATACGAGAGCCGCCCGATCGGGTTGCGAAGCGTCGGGTTGGTAAGGTGCAAGGCAGTCAATATGCGCAGCCGGCTCGCGCCGCGACCCACTGCGCTGCGTATGATGCGATCGATAAAGTTCGCGCTTACCGTATCGGGCTCCAACCCCCCGATTTGGGGCAACAAGTCTTTAGCCCAATGGAAAATCTCCGTCCTCCTCATCCTGCTGGATCTTGTTATCATGCAATCATGATCCTGCAGGTTGTGCAAGCCTCATTCGCTTGCCTGAGGTTCGCGCGCAGGTTAAGCGCAAAGCATGAACCTGTTCGATATCCTTGCGCAATTTCGCCATGACGATCCTGTCCATAAAATCGATATTCCAACAACATGGCATCAGGGACGTACCGCCTATGGCGGGTTGAGTGCGACACTGGCCTATCAGGCGGCAAAGCTTGCAGCACCTGATCTGCCACCGCTCCTGACCGCCCAAATTGCCTTTTCAGGGCCGCTTTCAGGGGATGTCGAAATTAGCGCCAAGGTGCTGCGCCGCGGGCGTAACAGCGCCTTTATCAAAAGTGAAATTGCAGTCGGCGACGAAATCGGTCTTAGCTGCACTTTCGTCTTCATGGCGCGGCGCGAGAGCCATATCGCTCACGAAGGGCTGCTACGTCCCGATTTCCCCCCTATCCCGGCAGACGATGCAACGCGCAGCGGGCCGCCTGAATTCTTTACGCACAATATGGATTATCCCGAAAAGCGGCTGGTGCTGGGGCAAAACATGTCGCGGCTGGCCAACTGGCATCGGCTGAAAGCGCGGGAAGGGGTCGATCCAGTCGCCGATCTGATCTGTATGGGCGATGCGCTGCCGCCATCCACCATGGGGTTGATGCAGAAAGAAGGCATGATCAGTTCGATCAACTGGCAGATCAATCTGCTGACCGATGCGCCAGCGACCGAAAACGGTTGGTGGTTCCTCGAAAGCGAAACGCATCATGCGGTGCATGGTGCAAGCAGCCAATATATGAGCGTGTGGAACAGCCGGGGGGAACCGATGATGACGGGAATGCAGGCAGTGGCGTTGTTTGTCTGACTATGTATCTGCAAATCTTGACGAGTGAACTAACTTGAACTAAGTGCTAGCTATGCAAACAGTTAATATCCATGAAGCAAAGACTCATCTGTCGCGGCTGGTGGCTGCAATCAGAGCAGGTGCTGAGAATGAAGTGATTATCGCGCAAAATGGTGTGCCTGTCGCAAGACTGGTTCCATTGGCAAAAAAGCCCAAGATCAAATGGGGGCTGGCCGAGGGTAAATTCATGGTTCCAAACTCGATCGATACACTTAATTCAGAAATTGAGAAGCTGTTTTCAGGCGGAGCGGATTGAGACTTCTTCTCGACACGCATATCGTTCTCTGGCGATTGACCGCCGATTCACGACTGCCAAAGCGTGCAATCGAAATAATGGATGAGGAAGCGCTATCCGTTGACGTCAGCGCTGTATCGATATGGGAGGTAGCGATCAAATGGGCCATGCGCAAAGGTCGGGCCGACGACATGCCGGTTTCAGGAAAAGCGTTTTTGCGGGAATTGGAACGCGCATTGGTCGAGCCGATGCCCATTCAACCTATTCATGCGTCGGCGATCGACGATTTGCCGCCAGTTCACGGTGATCCATTCGATCGTTTGCTTATCGCTACCGCAGCGCAGGAAGGCATGATTTTTTTAACACATGATGCCATGCTCAGAAATTATGGGGACTTTGTTTTGGTTGTTTAGAGCACGGCAATAAATCACGCTAATATCATCAAGCTTTAGAATATAGAATTGATACAGCCTACTCCATCGCCAGATAGCGTTTCTCAGCCTCCGCCATATAGTCGCGCGACATGGGTAAAGCCCGCCGATTGCGCACGAACTGATATTGGTGATTGCACATCCCACCGGACTCAAAAGCGGCGGTAGCACCGGCGAGGTAAAAAATCCACATCCGGTAAAAAGGCTCATCCATGCTATCGATAATAGTTTCGCGGTTGGTCTGAACGCGGGTATACCATTGCCGCAAGGTCAGCGCATAATGCAGCCGCAGATTTTCGATATCGGTTGCGATCAGCTTCACCTTTTCACTGGCCGCCAGCGTTTCCGAAAGTGCCGGAATATAGCCGCCCGGAAAGATATATTTGCGGGTGAAGGCATCGGTTGCCCCCGGGCTGCCCATGCGCCCGATTGTATGCAGCAGCATCACACCGTCATCCGTCAGCAGATTGGCGGCGGCGCGAAAGAAAGTATCGAATTGCGGCACGCCTACATGTTCGAACATCCCGACCGAAACGATCCGATCGAAATAGCCCGGCGCGCGTTTGGCAAGATCGCGATAGTCCATCAGTTCGAAGCGCACTTTGTCGGCCACTCCTGCCGCCTCGGCGCGCTGTCGGGCAAGTTTCAGTTGCTCTTCGGACAATGTGATCCCCAGCACCTCAACATTGGCAACGCGGTTCAGATAAAGTGCCATTCCGCCCCAGCCGCAGCCAATATCGAGGATCTTCTGCCCGGGTTGCAGCGCAAGTTTTGCTGCGATATGCGCTTTTTTAGCAGTCTGCGCTTGATCCAGGCTGAGCGCCGAGGTTGGCGCGCCCCCATTTCCTAAATCGGCATCGGGCCAATAGGCGCAGCTATATTGCATATCCTCATCCAGCCACAGCCGGTAAAAATCGTTCGACAGATCGTAATGATGCGCAACATTGGCGCGCGACCTTGCCAGATTGTTGAGTTGGCGAAACGGACGGGCAAGCTGATTTAAAGCGCGCTTAAATGGCTTCGGGTCGCCAATCTCGCCGCCCTTTTCCCACGGATTGTTGCGGCGGACCAGCTCGACAAAACCCATGATATCTTCATTGTCGACGGATACCGAACCATCCATATAAGCCTCGCCAAGGCCCAGGCGCGGGTTCATCAATATACGGCGTTCGGCGCCGGATGAATGCAGGTGCAGCGTGACATCGGGCCAGCCGGGCGTTGGCGTGCCAATCTCGATAAGCTTGTCATCGGCTTGAATTATACGAAGGCGGCCATGCTTTATTCGGCCATGCAAAAGTCGCTCTATTAATGCCATTGACGCTCCGATAATCCAATCGGCCCCCGCTCGTCATGGTTGAACAGATTTAATAGTACGGATCAAGCCCTTACGGCAGCATTAGCCTAAAGCCGCTTGTTTTTCTTCTGCCAGTCTGTCCAGTTCTGCCCGGCTTTTCTTCTCGCTCGCCGATTTCAGTTGTCCGCAGGCCGCCATGATGTCGCGGCCGCGCGGGGTGCGCACAGGGGCGCTGATCCCGGCTTCGAAGACAATGTTGCTAAACGCGCGGATGCGTTCGGGCGACGAGCATTCGTAAACCGCACCGGGCCAGGGGTTGAAGGGGATCAGGTTGACCTTGGCAGGCAGCTTGTACTGCTTGATCAGGCGTACGAGTTCGCGGGCATGATCGTCCGTATCATTCTTCCCTTTAAGCATTACATATTCGAAGGTGATGCGCCGGGCGTTGTTGGCGCCGGGATAATCGGCGCAAGCCTGCAGCAGTTCCTCGATACCGTATTTGCGGTTGAGCGGCACGATCTCGTCGCGAATTTCCTTGGTCACGGCATGGAGTGACACCGCGAGGTTCACGCCGATCTCTTCGCCGGCACGTTCCATCATCGGCACGACGCCACTGGTCGATAGCGTGATCCGCCGTTTCGACAGCGCAAGACCATCGCCGTGCATCACTATTTTCAACGCATCGCGGACATTGTCGAAATTATAGAGCGGCTCGCCCATGCCCATCATCACAATGTTCGTCAACATGCGGCCATCCGGGGTATAGTGACTGCTGTCGTCATCTTCATCCTCGGCACCGCCTGCCATATTACCCTTGGGCCATTCGCCTAGTGCATCGCGTGCCAGCATCACCTGCCCCACAATCTCGCCCGGTGTCAGGTTGCGCACCAGCCGCATCGTGCCGGTATGGCAGAAACGGCAATTGAGCGTGCAACCGACCTGGCTCGAAACACACAACGTCCCGCGATCCGCATCGGGAATGAAGACCATTTCATAATCCTGCGCGTCGTCGGTGCGCAGCAGCCATTTGCGCGTACCATCGCTCGAAACCTGCGCCTCGACCACTTGGGGGCGCCCGATTACAAAGCGCTGCGCCAGCCAGGGCCGCATCGTCTTGGCGATATCGGTCATCAGTTCGAAATCGGTAACGCCGCGGTGGTAGATCCAGTGGAACACCTGTTTCGACCGCAACTTGGCGGCCTTTTCGTCGAGCTGGCTTTCGAGGAACAGCTGCCGGATCTGCAAATGCGACAGCCCCATCAGATCGATACGCCCATCGGCACGCGGGGTTATGGCGCGCGGGGTGACGACAGGATCGATATGGCCGGGGATTTGCATGGTGGCGGCGATATAGGCAGGTCGCTTTCGAAAAGCGAGTCTGTGTTAGCGAGACCTTGCACACCCCAAAGCCGCCGCGTCGATTGCGCTGGCGGCACCGCGGGTGGCATAGGCGTCGATGATGTTGCGGCCGTTGCGGTCCACACTTTGCACGCTTACCGACTGGGCGGAACGGATGGCGGCGAGGATCGCCATGTCCATCTGCCGGTCCTTGGCAAAACCGCTATTGCCGCGGGCGATCAGGCGGAAACGGCGGCCAGCGGCGCTCAGTGTGATGCCGCTGTTTTCGCCGCGCGTACGCGAAAGGCGTACATAGACCTGATGCGAAAGCCCACGCTTCGGCCAGAAGCCTATCGACAGGTAACCGCCCGATCCGCTCGTTTCCTCCGGCCCGCCAATGGCGTAGCAGCGCGGGATTTCAGTATCGCGGAAAGCCGCCCAGCTTTGCCATGCGCCGAGGCGGTCCTTGGCGAGGGCGGGGGTGGTAAGGAGCATTGCAATCACCAGTGAAAAAACAACCGTTCGTGCTGAGCTTGTCGAAGCACTGCTTTCTTCACCGCCGGAGAAGGACAGCCGTTGACCTTCGGTCGCCTTCGGCTCGACAGGCTCAGGGCGAACGGTGTTTTGTGGGAGAGGTGCATGCGCAATTTTCAAGCCCGTTCCCCCCGCCCGGCACCATCGACGATCAGTTCCTCAATCCCATCGCAAATCATCACCATGCTCCCCTGCGCCAACCCGGCTGCGATGGGCGCGCCAAAGCCTTCGAGCGGTGGCAGGCCAAGCAATAGGCCGCGTAGCACGCGCGCGGTCATGCCGTGGGTGATGATCAACATGTCGGTTTCGAACGGCTGTTCGGAAAGCCATTCGGAGACACGATCAGCGACATCGCGGTAATCCTCGCCGCCCGGTGCCTTTTTGATAAACAGCTTTTGCTCCATATCCATGATCGTACGGATATCGGGGGCTATATCCTTGTAATAGCAGCCGTCCCAGTCACCGACGTCGATTTCGCGCAGGCGGATATCGGTATCGTTGCCATGATAATCGAACCCAAGCTCTTCTACTATAAGCGCCAATGTCTGTAAGGTGCGTCCGGCAGGGGAGGAGACAAGCGCAAGCGGTCCGTCCGCATCGATATGCGCTTTCAGGGCCACCCCCATATCGGATGCCTGTTCGCACCCTTCGCGCGTCAGCGGTGTATGCGCATACATGCCCTGCATGCGCCCGGCGGCGTTGAACACGGTTTCGCCATGTCGTGCGATGAACAGTCTTCGCCCATTTGTGGTCAACCCCATAATCTGCCTTCTTCCACAGATT
Organism: Sphingorhabdus sp.; assembly: GCA_051657985.1. Classification (GTDB taxonomy): domain Bacteria; phylum Pseudomonadota; class Alphaproteobacteria; order Sphingomonadales; family Sphingomonadaceae; genus Sphingorhabdus_B. The sequence continues at coordinate 9,302 of JBOFLS010000281.1, forward strand.
AATCCATGCTGTAAAGCCGTTCCAGCTTGCCCTAAGGGTCTAACTTGGTAAGGAAGAATCGCCCAAATACAGGCAAATTGGGATGAGAGGCTGTGTCCGGGTTCGGGTAACGCAAGGGGATGACGAGACAATGAAAGCGACAATCGAGCGCGCGACACTGCTGAAGAGCCTTGGCCATGTGCAGTCGGTGGTGGAACGGCGCAACACCATTCCTATCCTTTCTAACGTTTTGATCGAGGCCAGCGAAAACGGCGCGATCCGGCTGACTGCGACCGATCTCGACCTGCAGATCATCGAAACCATCGCCGGCGATGTGGAGATTGCGGGTTCGACAACGGTTTCCGCGCACACGCTTTTCGAAATCGCCCGCAAGATGCCCGAGGGCAGCCAGGTGCAGCTGAACGCCGCCGATGGCCGTATGGCCGTGAATGCAGGCCGTGCACGCTTCAGCCTGGCGACCTTGCCGCGTGATGATTTTCCAATGATTGCCGAAGGCGAACTGCCGACCAGTTTCGAACTGCCCGCCGCTGCGCTGATCCAGATTATCGACAAGACGCGCTTTGCGATCTCCACCGAAGAAACGCGCTATTATCTGAACGGGATTTTCCTCCACGTAACCGATGATGGCGATCCGATGCTGAAGGCAGCCGCCACCGATGGCCACCGTTTGGCGCGTGTCACCCTGCCACGCCCGGAAGGAGCGGCAGGCATGCCCGATATTATCGTACCGCGCAAATGCGTCGGCGAACTCAGGAAGCTGCTCGACGAGGTTGGCGATAATCCGGTGCAGATCGACCTTTCGGCTTCCAAGATCCGCTTCACCTTCGACAGCGCGGTCCTGACGTCGAAGCTGATCGACGGCACCTTCCCCGATTACAGCCGCGTCATTCCGACGGGTAATGACAAGCTATTAAGGATCGATCCCAAAAGCTTTGCCGAGGGCGTAGACCGCGTTGCCACCATCGCCACCGAAAAGACCCGCGCGGTAAAAATGGCGCTGGACAAGGACAAGATCACGCTATCGGTCACCTCCCCCGAAAACGGCACGGCAGCGGAAGAAGTGCCAGGCAGCTATTCGAATGACGGTTTTGAAATCGGCTTCAATGCGCGCTATCTGCTCGACATATTGGGCGAGATAAAGGGCGATACGGTTGAGCTACATCTGGCCGATGCCAGTGCGCCGACACTGATCCGTGAGAATGACAAGTCACCTGCGCTCTATGTACTGATGCCGATGCGGGTTTAAAGTCCTTCGGTTTCGGCATCTGCTTGCGACAACTTTTTTCCGACCTTTGCTGTTTCCAGTCCATCGTTGGAAACCAGCCATGAATGTCCGGGCATCGCGCACATATCGCCAAGGACGGTGCCGCGAAAGGTCACACTAAAGTCTCACCTAAACGATTTTTCGACAAATCGTCCGCGCAATAAAATTTTCTACATAGCTCGGGGCACAAGCGCCATGCCTATGCTAAAAATATTCCGCGCCGCACCCGGCTGTCAAAGAGCTGTAGAACAATATAAGAACATATGGTAAATGTCAAGACCGCTTCCGACAAGTTTTCGGTCGTTTGTAGTCCGCGCCGAGGCTGTTGAAAGCTGCCACCCGTTCATCACGACCGACTGGTCAAACTACAGCGCTTGCTCACAAAAGCTTAACTGCCATAATGTTTAGCATGGAATCGATAGCAGATCATGATGCCTACATAGCAGCGCTCCGGAAGCTTTTCGTCCGCTATTGGCTCAATTGCGCGCACAGCTTGCCAGCGCACTGCCTGACGTAGAGGAAATTGTCTCTTACAACATGCCAGGGTTTGGGATTGGTAAAACGGTCATCGCTGGTTATGCCGCGTTTAGCAAGCAATGCGGCCTGTACGTTGCCCCTGGCGCTATTGATGCCCTTGCCGACGATATTGCTGCAGCTGGGCTGAAGGCGACTAAAACCGGCATAACCTTTTCGTTGCGCAAGCCGATCCCCGAAGAACTCGTTGGAAAGCTTGCTCTTGCTTCTCGAAAGGACCTTGGGCTTTGATGGGTTGGGCAGCTCCCGACCAGTTTTCGGACGTTCCCACATCTTTAACACAACTCTGAAATTTGCCTCTTGATGTTGACGCTACGTCAACTGGCATAAGCGCCTTATGAGTGATTCGTTTCCTATCGACGAGGTCGTCCGCCGTACCGGTCTGACGTCCCGCGCACTCCGCTTCTACGAAGCGCGGGGCTTGATTTCACCAGTGCGAACACAATCCGGGCGTCGCTGGTTTGGGCCGACCGAACTGGAACGCATTCATCGCATTGTGGCGCTGAAGAAGGCAGGCCTAAGCCTGGGGGACATCAAGCGCCTGTTTGATCACAAGCCGATCAATCTCGGCGGCCTTTTGGCGGCGCAGCGGATACGCCTGACTGACCAAGCAAACGAGATCGCCGATGCGATCACGCTCATCGATACCGCATTGTCACGCATCGACCGAGGCGAGCCGCTCGATGCCGCGACTTTATGCTCGCTCATTCGAGACGGAGATAAAGTAATGACCGACGAAGCAAAAGCATGGAAAGACGTGGTGGATCGCTATTACACACCCGAACAGCAAGACGAGTGGCGGGGCCATATGGCTGATGCATCGACGTTTTCGACTGAAGGCTACATTGCAAAATGGCGGGATTTGAGCACCCGCATCGAAGCCGCGCTGCCGCTCGATCCCGCGACGGACACTGCGTTGGCGTTCGTGCGCGAATGGTTCGAGTTGCTAGAACCCTTTAGCCGCAACGCGACCAAAACGATGTGGGAAGGATCGGTGCGGATGTATTCCGACATGGATAGCTGGGAAGGCAAAGTCGATCCCGGTTTCAGCAAACCCGTCTGGGATTTCATCAACTCGGCGGCTACAGCGGCACGTAACGCCGGGAAGGATATTGGTCCCGTGCCTTCATTCATGCGCACCGGCTAATAAAAAGCCCAATATGAAAACGTCCGCTTTTGGGGTCTTGCACTTCGAAAGCGGACGTTCCGGACTCCCCAACAAACCTGCCATCAAAACGTTTTTTATAAAAAAGGCGGCTCTAAAAGCCGCCCTTTTCATTTTCGCTTTCAGCCTGCGTCAGAATTTCTGCCGCGCCGTAATACCGATGGTGCGCGGCTGGCCAATATTGTAGCCAAGCCGCGCCCGCCCACCGCGTTCGCGATCAAGCGATAGAAGGGGAGTTTCGTCGAGCAGGTTGTTAACATAGACCTGTACCGAAAGCCCGCTGTCCCATTCCAGCCCGGTCGACAGATTGACCAGCTGATAGTCGGGCAATTTATACGATCCGAAAGTGTAGCTGCCTGAGCCGAACGCGCCCGTTGCCGGATTGAAGAACAGCGAGTTGGTAAAAGTGCCTGCTCCTGCTTCCTGGTCGGCCGGTTGGGTGAAGCGGCTGCCGACATGCTGGACGCTAGCGTTGGTCGACCAATCGAGACCGTCGGAAAGCTCGGTTGTATAGCTTGCCGTTGCGGCGATCTGGAACTTCGGTACGGTCGGCAGGCGATTGCCGTTGCGGATGCCAGTAGCCGCGGCCAACGCCCCTGGAAGTGTTGAGTCAAACTCGGCTTCGACATAGCTGCCTGCGAAGCTGAGATCGAAGCCCTCGGCTAAATTCAAACCGAATTCGGCCTCGATACCTTTTGAATGTGCTTTGGGAACGTTGAACGAGATTCGCGACGAACAGCTTCCCGCATCCAAGGTAACTTGTAGGTTTTTAATGTCGTTATAGAAAGCGGCGGCGTTGAAAGTGAACATGCCACCTTGCGCCTTGATGCCCGCTTCATAGTTCCAGAGCGTTTCGTCGTTATAGTTCTGAAACGAACCGAATAACGCCGCATCGGCGGGCGTGCAGAGCGGAATATTCAAGGGATCGTTGACGCCCCCGAGCCTGAATCCTTTCGATGCTTGCAGGTTGACGGTAACATTATCATTCACATCATAGCTGGCGATCAGCCGCGGACTAAAACCGTTCGAACTGGTCTTGTCGGCCAGACGAAGATCGCCATTGGCGAAAATACCGCCGGAGATGAAATCGCGGGTTTCGCTGAAATCATAATAACGCCCGCCTGCAGTAATTTTGAAGCCGCCGAACTTGTAGCTTGCCTCTCCGAAGATAGCGAACTGTTCGATATCATAAGGCAAATCGGCATTGTAGGGCGAGTCAGCCGGAAAGCCGTTGCGGGTTGCCGATATCGGCGTGCCGGGGGCAATGGCATCGAGAAACGCTTGCCCAAACGGATCCGATCCGGGGGTGGGCAGGCGTTGCGTATAGTCGCGCTTAACATTGGAATAAAATCCGCCGATCAGCCACTGAAATGGGCTTTCGCCTATCGAACTGAAGCGGACCTCTTGCGTAATCTGTTTCAGCCCGGTCGTATCGCGCAGGTTGGAATCGAGCGCCGCGCCACCACCTGCGGCGGGGGCTGCGCCTGCGAAAGATACGTAAACCGATCCGGTCAATGCCGATGCATCGCGGCTGACGAGGATGTCGCGGTCGATGTAGCTGGTGACCGAGGTGAAATTGACTGCATCGGTTAATGACCAGTCGAGCGTCAGATCAGCGAGCAGCGTCTTGTCGCGAAATCCTTCGCGCAATTTTAAATATTGCGTGCGTTCGGGAATGACGTTGGCTGCACTGACTAGCGGGCTGAAATAAAAATTGTAGACATCCTGCCGGTTGAAGCCGTTGGCCTTCACGTCCTGATAAATCACACGCGGCGTGATCTTCATGCCCTCGGCCGGTTCCAGAAGCAGGCTCACACGACCGCCATAACGGCGACCATCATTGATATTTTCACCCGCAGCCGGGCCAATGGCATCGATAAAGCCGCCAAAATGCTGGCCATAGCCAACAATACGCACTGCAGCGTTATCGCTAAGCGGAAGGTTGATCATACCCTTGGCATTATAGCCGACATCGCCGCCTTTCAGCGTATTGACGCCCGCTTCAATCGTGCCGGCTATGCCCGACGGATCGGGCTGATTGGTGATATAGCGCACCGTACCGCCGACCGATCCAGAGCCGAACAGCGTACCCTGCGGCCCGCGCAGCGTTTCGACACGGTTCAAATCGAACAGGTCGAAGTCGGGGGTGAAAAGCGAAAGCGAGATCACCGATTCATCCAGATAGACGCCAACCTGCTCTTTCACACCAGGCTGGTCGCGGACAATCTGGCCGGCAGAAACACCCCGGACCGAAACCTGGCTTTGACCGGGTCCGAGATTCTGAACGGTCAATCCGGCAACATTACGCGCGATATCCTCAATCGATGTGGCGCCACTCTTTTCGATCTGTGCTGCAGTTTGGGCATTGATTGAGAATGGCACATCCTGGATCGATTCCGATCGCTTGGTTGCAGTGACGACAATTTCATTACCCTGGATTTCTTCCTCTGCCGCATCCTGGGCAAAGCTGGCTTGCGCCGACAGAGCTGCAAGCGACGTACCAACAATCAGGCGAGCAAAATTCGATGTTTGCCAAGCTTTATCGACGCTTTTCATGATTCTCTCCCAAAAATTTTATTGGTCTATTCAGTCCGTACTGATCCTTTATTGCCGCAATAAATGGTCGCAAGTTACCCCAAAACGTTCAAAGCGTTACGAAAAATTGCAACATGTAACATTAATGCAACAAAAAGGGCCCGGACCATTTTGATCCGGGCTTTGAAGTTGGACGTTCGCGGGAGGAACGTGGTGAGGCGGTGGGCATCCGGGAGAGGGAGGGAGACCCCACCGCCAAGCTGTGGTGGAAGGCGCTGCCCTTTCAGGCTACGCCTTCCAGAAACTTAATAATTATAGGCGCGCTCTCCGTGGGCAGAGAGATCGAGACCTTCGCGTTCGGCATCCTCGCTGGGACGCAGACCGATTGTCTTGTCGAGAATGAAGAAGAGGATCGCGGAACCGATGCCCGACCAAGCAAGCGTCCAGAGGACGGCCTTCAACTGGCTGACGAACTGGTCGGCCATCACATATTCGCCGGGCTTGGCGACTGCGGCGGTATAATCGATCCAGCCCTGCCCGCCGAGCGCCGGATCGGCGACGATCGCGGTTGCCAATGCGCCGACAATCCCGCCGATGCAGTGGATGCCGAACACATCGAGCGTATCGTCATATTTCAGCTTGTTTTTGACGGTCGACACGAAGAGGTAGCAGATCGGCGACACGATGAAGCCAAGGATGATCGATGTTCCGGGATGGGCGAAACCGCTTGCCGGGGTGATCGCGACAAGACCTGCCACCGCACCGGACACACCGCCCAATAGGGAGGGTTTACCATGCTTGATCTGCTCGACAATCGACCAGCTGACGGCGGCGGCGGCGGTCGCGACGAAGGTATTGATAAAGGCAACACCCGCGATACCGTTTGCTTCCAGGTTAGACCCGGCATTGAAACCAAACCAGCCCACCCAAAGCAGAGAGGCGCCGATCATGGTCATCACCAGGCTGTGCGGCGGCGTTGCCTCCCGGCCGAAGCCGATACGCTTGCCGATGATCAGGCAGCCGACCAGACCGGCGATGCCGGCGTTGATATGCACCACCGTGCCGCCGGCAAAGTCCAGCGCAGCCCAGCCCCAGATCAGTCCCATATCGTCGGGTGCGGTGTGCAGGAAGTCGGGGCCTGCCCAGTACCAGACCTGATGCGCGATCGGGAAATAGACGACCGTCAGCCACAGCACGGTAAAGATCATCAGCGAGCTGAATTTCACCCGCTCGGCAAAGGCGCCGACGATCAGCGCCGGCGTGATGCAGGCAAAGGTCATCTGGAAGATTACGAAAACATATTCGGGGAGATAGACCCCGTTGGAAAAGGTCGCCGCAAAGGTTGTCGCGTCGACGCCCATCAGCAACACCTTGTCGAAACTGCCAACATAGGGATTGCCGCTGGTGAAGGCCATCGAATAGCCCCAGCCGACCCATACGAGTGCAGCAATACAGACGATAATGAATACTTGCATCAGCAAGGACAGCATATTCTTGGTGCGAACCAGCCCCCCGTAGAACAACGCGAGCGCTGGCACCGACATCATTAGTACAAGCGCCGAAGAGGTCAGCATCCAGGCGACATCGCCTTTGTTCACCATCTCGGCAGTCGGCACGAAAGCCGCTGTTGCTGCTGGAACGGCTTCCGTCGCAGCTGCAGCGGCTTTTTCAGCCGCCTCCTGAGCAAAGGCCGGAAATGCAGCAAAAATTCCTGCCCCCGCCGCGCCCAGATATTTTATCATCTTGGACATGTTTTCTTCCCTTGTTGAATAGTTCTGTAAGGACCGCATCTTAAAGCGCCGCGCCGTCGGTTTCCCCGGTGCGGATGCGTGTTGCACCACCCAGATCGAGTTCGAAAATCTTGCCGTCGCCGATCGATCCGGTTTCGGCCGCATGCTGGATCGCTTCAACCACCGCCTTTGCGGTATCGGTCGAACAGGCCACCTCGATCTTGATCTTAGGCACCATGTTGGTGGTGTATTCCGCACCGCGATAGATTTCGGTCTGGCCTTTCTGTCGGCCGAAACCCTTAACCTCGGTCACTGTCATTCCCGATACGCCCAAGCCGGTAAGCGCCTCGCGCACCTCATCGAGCTTGTGCGGTTTGATTATGGCAATGATATATTTCATGCAAAATTGCCCCTTGGCCTTGTCGAAAGCAACGTTGCAAAGGGTGTGCCAATATCAAGAATGCATCTCTTTGGCACTTTGACATTGATGTAATGCGCAAATTTAAGGCAGTAAAGCAATGGTAGTATGCTTAAAAATTAAGCATTTCTAATACTGCCTAATTTCTAGGCAAAATTGAGTTTTGCCCATAATGGCAAATGATCCGATGCTATCCTGGATATGGGTGTTATGTGCGCCCCGGTTTCCTCGACGATAATGTCATGCGTAACGATAATCCGGTCCAGTCGCGCCACAGGACGGCGGCTATGAAAGCTTGGGGGCGTCTTGACCAAGCGGTGATGGTGAAAGGCAAATTCCGAAAGCGCTCCACGATCCGACCATTGATTGAAATCACCGAGAATGATCGTCGGCAAATGATGTGCGGCACTATCGATGAAGTTCAGGATCGCCCTTATCTGTCGCCGCCGCCAAAGGCCCGATAAATCCAGATGAAGTCCGATTATACGCAGCGCATGGCCCTTGACCTTGATTTCGGCCACTACGGCACCGCGCGGTTCCAGTGTCGGCAGCGGTAACGGTTGCGCATGCCGGACCTCGCTTCCGCGGCGAACGAGGATGGCGTTGCCATGCCAGCCGATACCATGCGGCCTTCCGGAAAGATCGACAGGGACATAATCGCTACGTTCCAAAAACATGTGATGCGGAATGGCGCTTGCCCGCAAACCGAAGCGGCGATCCGCTTCTTGTAGGGCGACAACATCGGCATCGATTTCGCGCAACACCTCAAGCACCCGTGTCGGATTGCGTCGCCGGTCGGTGCCGATGCATTTGCGTATATTGTAGGTCGCAACCTTGATCGATTGCACGGTTTAGCTGACTGGACCGAAGTAGCGATCGGTTGGGCGCGTGGGCAAGCCATCGATGCTTTGTGTGCGGTCTTGCATCTTGGTAACCCATGCATCCGGATCGGCCTGAGCATGCGCTTTTTTCAGCGTATCGCGTTCGCGGTCCACTGTCATGAAAGGTACGCCCCAGCCGCAACTGGTCTGCACGCTCTGAACATCGATGACAAAAATCTGTCTGGTACCCGGAAACAGTTCGAAGCTTGACGCAAGCGCTTCCCATTCATCGTCTTGCGGTAACACCGCTTTGCCTTGGCCATAAAGGCGAAGGATCAAGGCGGGACGATCGAAATTGCAGAACATCAATGTGATCCGGCCATCGACTGCCAGATGGGCATGGGTTTCATTGCCCGATCCACCAAGGTCAAGATAGGCTACCTGCTCAGGCGAAAGTACACGAAACGTATCATAGCCTTTGGGACTAAGATTGATCCGTCCATCGGCAGCGGCGGTTGCGGTGAAAAAAACCGGCTGTTTGCCAATCATTTCGACATGTTTTTCCGTCAGGGTATCGGTAAATTCGGCCATTTCGTCGTTGTGGCAAAAGCGCGGGCTCGCGTCCAGTGGCGTTGAACTTTGATCGTCAGCAGGATGTCCCTGGGATTGGGATGCCCAAAGGCCCCTTGCAGGCTTTTTTCTTCTTCGGCATTCCATCGGGTCCAAGCCCGCGCGCGGAGCCCATTCCCTGGCCGGTCATGAAACTGGCAAATGATCTGAATCGCGCCTTTGCCGTCCATTCGATATTCCAGACCGCCTTTGGATCGGCCGGTTTGGGCGGAAAGGAAAAATTCTCTTCCGGACCGAAGGCGTTCAGACCACCGAACAACATTCCGCCTGCCGCCGTTTTCGCTTCAGCGGGGATGCTGCAACTTGTTTGCGATGGCGGCATGATATTTCTCGCGGCGATCTGGCGCTGCACTTCGGCGGGTGAGAGCCAACCCATGCCTTCACCGAAATCGCGGCTGTTTGCGCTGGTCCACATGACCATATCGCCTCCCTGACCATTATTGGACCCGGCCCGTTCCATGCCGCCCATGGCCCATGCGGCATAGCCTGTTGCATTCGGTATCGAATTCCATCCAAGCAATATCGGACCAGCGTTTTCAGCGGCGCTTACGTTTAGCGACGCCATATAGCTGTTGGCCAGGCTGAATTTTATCTCAGGCGAGAAATTGCTGGTGATGCGGTGTTCGCCAATCAGCGAAGAACCTGATCGCGGTTGCTTGCCGCCTTTGCCATTGGGCCACCATGCCGCATTTTCATCGCGCGCCTTTGCCTGAGCCACATACCGACTCATTGCAGCCGGCGGCATACCCATTGGCGGCATTTTCGCGGTCGGCATCTTGGCAAAATCGATGATGTAGGGCTGCCCTTTGGGTGCCTTCTCATGGCAGCCCCAAAAAATGAGGATGCGACCTTTGGGTTGCTCCATCGCACGCGGATCATAATCGCGTTCGTTCGGTTGTGTCGCACCTGGCATAGTCCCGATCAGCGGCACTGACTTGCCCATTCGCGCAGCCGGCAAAAAGAAATGCATGCCGTTTTCAGGTTGCGGAGCGGTCTGCGTGGAAGTCAGTCGCAAATCGAGTATATAATTATCGCTGCTCTCACTACCGAATATCCCGCCGAGCCCGCCGCCCATCATCGCACCCATGCCCATGCCGGACATCGTCTGAACGTCCATTTCGTAACGGGCTTTGGGTCCCATCGTTTTTTGCGCTGAACCGGGAGTGATGGCAATCACGGTTGCGATGGTTGCTGTGGCGGTGAAAAGGATAAGGGTACGCACGGCTAATCTCCCAAATGCCGACCCTGTACGTCGGCTCGCGGTGCGACCCATCTAGTGTAAAAGAAATATAGCGATTCGGCGTCCGGCGCAAGTCGGCTTGCTTACCAGCCCGCGCTATTCGTCACGGCCTCCGCTTCACCCGGCCGATCCGCCCGGCCCAGCGCCCCGTTGCGATGTGGGAAGCGACCGAAACGTTCGATCATCTTCTGATGGTCAAGGGCAAAGCGCAGATAGCCCGGATCATCAAGGCTCCCGATCAACCGCACAGACTCGCGTTGGTCTTCCACGCTCTCACTATGCTCGAAAGGCAAATAGAGAAACAGCCGCTCGTCCTTCGACAGGCTGGCATCAAACGCGCCGGCAACTGCAATCCGGCTAATTGCCAGCGCCAGATGATCCGTTGCAAAGGCTTCCGCCTCGCCACGATAGGCATTACGTGGAACCTGATCGAAAAGAATAACGGCCGCAAGCGCGGTGCGGGGATCGTGAAGAAAGCTTTCAGTCGGCAATTCGCGCAAGGCTTCGCGCCAGCTGGCGAAACGCTCGGTCACGCGTGTGTCGAATTCGCGTCCGCCCCTGAACCATTGTTCGGGCTTCGCCTCGCCAAACCAGAAAGAGAGGAGCTGATCGGCCCAATCGCTCGGTGGCGATGGCGGCGCGTCGAACTCCTCGTCATCGGTCATCCTGCCGTACCGCCCACCGTCAGCGCGCTGACCAGCGTGGTGGGCTGACCGACGCCCGCTGGCACGCTCTGCCCGGCCTTGCCGCATACGCCGATACCTTCATCGAGCGCCATGTCGTTACCAAGACCGATCACTTTGGTCATCGCAGTCGGGCCATCGCCGATTAAGGTCGCTCCCTTGATGGGGTCACCTAGTTTGCCATTCTTGACGCGGTAGGCTTCAGTGCAGCTGAAGACGAATTTGCCCGAAACGATATCCACCTGTCCCCCGCCAAAGCTTTTTGCAAAAATACCATCCTTGACCCGGGAAAGCAGCTCAGCCGGATCATCGTTGCCGCTTTTCATAAATGTATTGGTCATACGCGGCATCGGAGCGTGCGCATAGGATTGTCGACGACCGTTGCCCGTCGGCTCTACCCCCATCAGCCGTGCATTCAACCGGTCCTGCATATAGCCTTTAAGGATACCATCCTCGATTAGGATATTTTCCTGCGTAGGGGTGCCTTCATCGTCTATCGAAAGCGAACCGCGCCGGTCGGCCATTGTGCCATCATCGACCACAGTTACGCCGGGGGCGGCAACACGCTGACCGATCTTGCCTGAAAAGGCCGATGTGCCCTTGCGGTTGAAATCGCCCTCAAGCCCGTGTCCAACCGCTTCATGCAGCAGCACGCCAGGCCAGCCGGGGCCGAGGAGCACGGTCATCTCACCCGCAGGTGCATCGACCGAACGCAAGTTGGTTAGCGATTGCGCCAACGCTTCGTCGATCGCGCGGTTCCACGCAGCCTCATCAAACAGATCATCGTATAGCTTGCGCCCGCCATAGCCGAAGCTGCCGGTTTCGCGGCGGCCATTTTCTTCCGTAACGATCGAGACGTTGAGGCGCACCAGCGGGCGGATGTCGGTTGCAACGAAACCATCCGGGCGGACGATCTCAATCACGCTCCAGCTACCCGCAAGATTTACCGAGACCTGCGCAACGCGCGGATCGCGCGCGCGCGCGGCGGCATCGATCTGCTGACACAGCGCGACTTTCTTGGCAAAGGGCAACAGATCCAGAGGATTGCCGTCGGTATAAAGATGACGGTTGTTCTTACGCGGCGGGGCTGCCGTTCCCCCCTTTGCTGGATCAAGCAATTGCAATGTTTCCGCTGCGCGGCGGATTGCCCCTTCGCTCAGGTCGTTAGCATGACTGAAACCGGTCATTTCACCCGATACACCGCGCAAGCCGAAGCCGGAAGCGGTCGAATAGTCTGCCATTTTCAGCCGGCCATCGTCAAAACCGAAACTTTCGGTCGCGCTATACTGCAGATAAAGTTCGCCATCATCGCAGGATCTTAGCGCATCGCGGGTTACGCGTAACGCGCCATCGGGATCAAGAAGGCCGGGTTGATACAGGAAGCTGCGGGGGTCGGAGATACTCATATCTACCGATATAGGGGCTGCGACGCGCAAGGGAAGGGTGTTCAGCCCTTCTTTCCCTTGCCATTGTCGGCCGGGCCGCCGGCAAGCACGAACCGCCGATCGCAATAGCCGCATTCTGCGAAGCCCAGTTCATCAATTTCCAGCCAGACACGCGGATGGCCCAAGGCAGCGGGAACGCCGTCGCCGCTGCCGTCGCAGGCGACGCGACGGGTTCGGACGATGATGGTTTCTGGTGCGTCGATCATGACTGCGCCATTAGCAAAGCGGCAAACGGGCTGCAACGGGGCATGTTAGGGTCAGGACCTATTGATAATTGAGAGTGATCGTCCAGGTGCCGGTATAAAGGCCGGGTGCTTGGTTTGAACCGACTTCAAGCGTGGCACCGACGGGAAAGCGGAAGGCACCGGTCGCACCGGCGATCCGAAAAACGCGCGGCGTTGAGGTAAGAACCGCGGTCGGGGTGCTGCCGATTACGAAAGTGCGCACGCGCATCCTTTGGCCGGGTCCGTAGATCCAGATCGCATTGCTGCCGATCGAAATCTGCACGCGCTGGTTGAAGGTTCCCATACCGGCAAATTCGGCTGGTTGATGCACATTGCCGGTAAGGCCGATGCCACCGATTGCCGAACGGCTACCATCGGGTGCGACCGTCACGATACCGGCGGCGGGTCCGGCAAGAAGTTGCCCGAAATGCAGTTCCTCCGTCTGGATAAAGCTCAATGGCGTAACCACGCCGACCTGCGATTGACCCTGTTCCGTTGCCGTCTGGGCAAGCGCCGGACCAGACAAACATGCAAAAGACATGGCGCATGCCGGCATGAATCTTCTGCGAGGAAGTGAAACGGATCCCATAGACCCTTCATAGGCCAAAAGTTATAAAAACTTGGTAAATGCAACCTTTCATTGAAGGGTGCGACGGCAAACTTCCCATGCCGGGTTCAAGATTTATTGGTAATTGAGAGTCAGCGTCCAAGTGCCGGTATATGTCCCCGGCGCTTGATTGGCATTAACATCAAGCGTTGCACCTACATATAACGCAAATGCGCCATTGCTTGCTTGCTGCACCTGAAAGTTGCGCGGGTTGGTATTGAAGAATTGGCCGGGATTGGTGTTGCCGTTGAACAACCGCACCGTCATCGGTGCCCCGGGCCCTGTTACCTGAATACTGTTCGTGCCTACATTGATTCGTACCGGACGGTTTGCCTGGGTTGGCTTCATACCCCCAAACGCCGCGGGGTGATGGTCATTCCCCCACAAAGCGACACCGCCGGTTGCCGTACGCGCCCCCGATGGATGGACAACGACCGTTCCGGCTGTATTGCTAGCGACGATTGTTCCAAAATCCAGGTCTTCGATCTTGAAAAAGCTTCCGGGGGTTACAATCGCAGCTTGAGACTGCATTTGCCCGGTTTCGGCACGCGTAGGACTTGTTGCGGCGGCAAGCAAAACCGCCGCCAACGCGAATCGCCAACAGAGGTTCAGGATTTTTGCCCCACGCATAGGCTCGCAATGCTCCACAGGCTGCAAGAATTGCGTTACCAATCAGGGTTAATCCTCCCTTAAACCTCTGATGCAAAGCCCTATGTTGCGCGCAACCAGTGGCTCGGCTAACGCTTGTTCGCATGACTGAAGCCGCCATCTCGATCCGCGAAGTATCCAAAACCTATGCAACCGGAAAGCAGGCGCTTGATTCGGTTAGTTTCGATGTCGAACAGGGTTCGATTTTCGGGCTTCTGGGTCCCAATGGTGCCGGAAAATCGACGTTGATCAACATATTGGCAGGAATGGTTAAAAAGAGCTCCGGCAACGCGAGCATCTGGGGCTTTGATATCGACGTCAATCCGCGCAACGCCAAGGCGTCGATCGGCATCGTACCGCAGGAGATCATGTTCGATCCATTCTTTACGCCGTTCGAAACGCTGGAATTGTTTGCCGGATTATATGGGGTCCCCAAAGATAAACGCCGATCGATGGAACTGCTGCGCGCAGTGCGGCTGGAGGATAAGGCCGATGCCTATGCCCGCACGCTTTCGGGGGGTATGAAACGGCGTTTGCTCGTTGCCAAGGCCATGGTGCATTCGCCACCGGTGATCGTTCTCGATGAACCGACTGCGGGGGTCGATATCGAACTGCGCCAGCAGCTTTGGGACTATGTCGTCGAACTTAACAAGGGTGGCACGACGGTGGTTTTGACCACGCATTATCTGGAAGAAGCCGAGGAATTATGCGATCGGATCGCGATCATCAATCATGGCCGATTGATCGCCAACAAACCGACGCGCGAACTGGTGGGCATGGCGCGCGAGAAAGCGGTGGTGCTGACGCTGGATCGCGACGTAACCGAAGCGCCTGCCCACGCGGTGTTTGAAAAGGCAGAGCTGATTGCCGACCGAACGGTCGAGATCATTTACAACAAGGATCGGATGAATGCCGGCGAGGTGCTGGCCGTAGTGCAAAATATGGGTTTAGGCATTATCGATGTGACGACCAAGGAGGCCGATCTGGAAGATGTATTTCTAAGCTTGACGAGCGGTACTGCTGATAAATCATAATTAAAAATACATAAAAATTAAGTGAGGGGTATCAGGGTGAATAATAAAACTTTATCTTTGCTATCTATCGTCATATCGGCATGCGGATTACTTCTTACAATTTCTGTTTTCGGAGCATTCTGGAATCAAAGCTTGGCTTTGACGATGTTTTTACTGGCTTTTGTTGTAAATCTGGTTGGCGTCGTCATTGGTTTTATCGCACGTCGAGCGAAGGTTAACAGCTTGAATAACCTTGGTATTGGTATCGGGCTTTTGGCTTTGGCGGCCATTGGTCTTTCTGCGATCGGTCAAATATATGACGCGTTGTGAGACATGTTCTGCAGGAACTTCATCCTTTAAATGACGAACGCTGACATCCTCATCATCGGCTCCGGTGCCGCAGGGCTTACCTCGGCGCTGCAACTGGCGCAGAAATACAAGGTTGCGGTGCTGGCAAAGGGAGCGCTTTCCGATGGTGCGACTGCCTGGGCCCAGGGTGGGATTGCGGCCGTACTTGAGCCGGGGGACACTTTCGAAAGCCATATCGAGGATACGATGATAGCGGGTGCGGGGCTCAACAATCGGCAAACGGTTGAGTTTGTCGTCGAAAACGCGCCCGAGGCAATCAAGCGGCTGGCCGGGTTGGGCGTGCCTTTCAATCTTAACGGTAATGACTGGCATCTGACCCGCGAGGGCGGGCATAGCCATCGTCGGATTGTCCATGTTGACGACGCAACCGGCTGGGCGGTGCAGCAGGCGTTGGAAAAAGCGGCGCGGGATAACCCGAATATCACGCTGGTGCCCGATATGGTCGCGATCGACCTGATCATGGGCCGCCACCAGATGCGTTTTTCAACAAGCGGGCGGATTCACGGCGTCTATGCGCTCAACCGCAAGACCGGCAAAGTGGAAAGCTTCACTGCACGCGCGACAATATTAGCCTGCGGCGGAGCAGGGCGGACTTATCTTTATTCCACCGCGCCGCGTGGTGCGACTGGCGATGGTATCGCCATGGCCTGGCGCGCGGGCTGCCGCGTTTCCAACATGGAAATGATGCAGTTCCACCCGACCTGCCTCTATAATCTGGAAGTGAAGAATTTCCTTATTACCGAAGCCGTGCGCGGCGAAGGCGGCTTGCTGATCAACCCGAAAACCGGGCACCGTTACATGCCCGACTATGACGAACGCGCCGAACTCGCGCCGCGCGATATCGTCGCCCGTGCGAACGATGCGGAAATCAAGCGCGACGGTCTCGATCATGTCTGCCTCGATATCAGCCACAAGCCTGCCGATTTCGTGAAAGGGCATTTTCCCAACATTTATGAAAAGCTGATCGATCTTGGCATCGATATCACGAAAGAGCCCATTCCCGTTGTGCCTGCGCAGCATTACACCTGCGGCGGCGTGCTGGTCGATCTTAATGGCCGCACCGATGCGCCGGGGCTTTATGCGGCAGGCGAGGTAACGCAGAGCGGTCTGCATGGCGCGAACCGCTTGGCCTCGAACTCACTGCTCGAATGTTTCGTCTTCGGCGACGCTTGCGCGCGCCATATCGATGCCTGTTGGGAAACGCTTCCCGCTCCGCCGGATATCCGCCCCTGGGACGAAAGCCGTGTAACCGATAGCGACGAGGAAGTGGTGATCGCGCAATGCTGGCGCGAGATCCGCCAGTTCATGTGGAATTTCGTAGGCATCGTTCGCACCACGAAGCGTCTGGAACGCGCCAAACACCGGATCGACCTGCTGCGGCAAGAGGTCGAAGAATATTACAGCCATTTCCGCGTGACACCCGATCTGATCGAGCTGCGCAACCTGGTGGAAGTTGCCGACCTGATCATCCGCTCGGCCTTGGCACGCAGGGAAAGCCGGGGGCTGCATTATACATTGGATTATCCGACATTACTGGCGGAAGCACGCGACACTGTGTTGGTGCCTTGATCGTATCGACTGCTATGTTGGGGGGAGCTGACTGTCGGGTTTCGAACCGGTTAGGCGCAAAGCTGCCGTTGCCAGAGACGCTGCCCGTTCAAATACTAAATAATTCCGTAACACACGACGTCTAAACTTTTTGGGACCACTCATTGGTCACTCACTAAGCGATCCACTTGGCATATTCAGCCTTCGACTGTGTTGGAACAGACGCCGGATCAATAAGCCGTACCCATGCCTTGAAGCGCTCCTTGCACAAAGCGTAGCAGCTCAGCCTGTTTGCTAACAACGTCTGCCGCAACGGCAGCTCAAGCAGGATAAGCACTTCAGCGGGCGAAAGCGATTTGATCATAGTGAGGTAATGCGGATAGGCAGCATTCGATACGCCGTACTGATTTCCAGTGGCGGCGGTCGTCAGTGCTTCAACGAAGACGTGCTGCGCGCTGACCGGCACCCTGTTCTGAGACGTCAGCCCAAGCAGCCGCTCCGCAAATGGGGGCTCGTTGTAGAAGTTGTTGAAGTCTTGATGGACTGACATCAGCGATTGTGCCGCGCGTGTAATGAGTAGATGTACCTCTGCTTCGCCGAGCAGTCCGAGCAACCCTAGGCGCTCGAAGAACTGCTGGGACGCGGTGTGCCGGTCGACCTCGCCCTTGGCGACGTAGTCTTGATGGCGGTCAACGAGGGTCGAGTGCGCATTCGGGGTCATTGCCGTGAGCAATAAGTTGCATACCGCAAGCGCGTTGACCCGAGCCTCCTCGCCCGATGCTGGATCGCAATATATCCCGTGCAGGGTTCCGAACAGCATCTCGCGCTGCGCGTCGAACGTCTCGAGAATACGCAGTTTCCAGGCTTCAAGCTGGTCCGGCGTGAAGCGACCAATCTTTAACGCGGTCAGAAAGGCCGGAATGTCGACCCCCCTGAGATTGCGCTCGTTAGCTAAGGCGTGACGGGCAATGCGATTGAGGAACGACAGAAGCTCGTCCTCATCAAGCACTCCCATAGACGGATGCGCTGCCGAGAAGTTGTTCCGGATTGCCCGACATTGATCTAGAAGGAAAAAGCCGTCCTCTGAGATAAGGTTTAGCTTTAGGCAAAGCTGGAGCAGCTCTGCGTCCTTCATGTCCAAAAGAGCCGCCTCATCGAACTGTTTCCCGATGATTTGCGGGATGACAGTCAGCCCGAAGCGCCGGACTTTCTGCCTCAGTTCAACGATCGCTGCATTCCAAGCATAATTAATGGCGCTGTCGAACAGACCTGACGCAACGGCGACGCACATTCTAGCAAGCGTCTCGTTTCGGTGTTCCGGAGGGATACGCTCGATCAGACGCGGCAAGTTCGCCCAAGCATGAGCAATTTGCCCATCTGCAGCTAGGACGTCCCGCTCGACCCCAAGAGCGGTGGTGAGGGCGTCTAGCATCGGTCCAGTCGTCGCTGTTACGGCTGGAAGCGCCACGGGTGGCGCGGGGACAAGGCTGTTGTTCATGGGAGATCACAATTTTCAGAGTTGAGCTTATTTGTGTCCGGCAAATGCCCGAAATGCAAGTTAAGATTGCGGCCTGAGCGGCAACCGGCGCTTTGATGCTTGCATCGAATGGTAAAGCTGACCGAATGGCTGCTTTGAAAGTTTGCAGCGGTCTAGCAAATGTCTTGAATCTTGTCGCTTGTCGCCCTTGGGGCTGAGTCGGCACCAATTACAGACACGCTTGACATTCGCAAGATGTTCTTGTATTGTTCCTGTGCTCTTTGACAGCCCGTTGTGGCATCGAATATTTCTGGTCCGACCAGGGGCCTCTCAGGCC
>JBOFLS010000282.1:0-2294 GCA_051657985.1 Sphingorhabdus sp.
TCATCGAACGGCTCTTTTGCAAACTCAAAAACTGGCGGCGCATCGCTACAAGATATGACAGGCTCGCAAACAACTATCTGTCTGCTATCGCCCTCGTCGCTGCCGTAATCTCATGGGCTTGAATGAGTCCCCATCCTAAGGTAGGACCTGTAATTTGCCTGTATGGTATTAAAACCGTATTTCGGTTTGCTGGCATTTTTGCGATTAATCGGTCAACGGCGCGACAATGGCAATCGTTACCCGGCATTGATGCATTTCCACTCCCTCCCTCCGGAATGCCTCATTAACAGATAAGGTCCGATCCCCCCAATAACGGACTGTATCGCGGCTAGTAATCAAGCCGATTTGCTGGAAACGATTGCGGTCGCGTTGTTATCCTTTTTCGGAAGCATAGGCTCAATACGCTTTCGGGTCGCATTGTGCCGTCACTGCCATCGCAGGACGGCACTTTTTTTAAACCCTATTTCAGTTAAATAGGTCTAGACGCTATGTCCAGCTGCAAGACCAGCCAGATGCGAATTGCGCTGGCTAGGCCGCTTGGGGTTGCCGATGCCAGTCTTTCGTTATCGATTCGCGCAACGAGTTCGTTCACCGGCAGGTTCATTCTTGCAGCCGCATCGCGCAGCATATCCCAGAATAGCGGCTCAAGACTGATAGAAGTCTGATGCCCTTTGATCGTTACCGAATATTTGACTGGCGGATGATAGGGCACCTGTTTCATCGCATGGTTATGCAATCTTCAAATCTTATCGGCAACCAACCGCCCGAGCGGTGCCGCCGGCAGATTGAGCTTCGCACGCATCGCCGCATTTTCCTGCCGAAGAACCGCCAATTCGGCAAGCAACGCATTACGGCTGCGCATGCGAAGACCCGCAGATTTTGCTGTAATATCCTTTGACGGCTGTGAACCGATTTTCGATTTTACCACTCGCGTTGCCGAGCGAAGCCAAAACCATAAAGCATCGATCGGCCCATTTTTATGCCAGACCACGGGTGCCATCGCGCGTTCGATCGGTTGCAGCGTTTCGGACACGACCGGCGTCACAGGGTTTGTGGGAGCGGTTGGCTTCACTGCATTGGCCTGCCGAAGCGGGCTAGGCCCCATCGTCCGGGCTTTAGCTGCGACTTTCTTCGGCTTGCGTATTGCAGCCTTCTTTGCCGCAGGTTTCTTTGCCCTTACCCGCTTGGCTTTTTGCGGCGCAGGCGATGCGGAGACGGTTTCTTCCATCAGCCAGGGCGGCGTATCGGCCAGTTCTTCATCGGCAAATAAAAGCGGTTGGAGCATAGCGGCAACTTGGCGGTGCACGACAGGCAGATGAACAACATTGTCGGACTGAGCTGCAATCGACGCAGCAGACTTACGGCGTGAAGAGGTCTTTGACACAGGCATCTCCTTTCCCCCAAAAGGAACCACGGGTCGCTGGTTCGCAACCTATCGCGCCCGTTAACCATGTCAAGCGGCAGCATGCTCCGTTTTGGGCAAGGACAAGTTAGTGATTCAAAGCCTTGGATTATTTCTGCACGACAAGATCAGTACATATGCTGCCCGCCGTTGATCGACAGTGTCGATCCGGTAATGAAGCTGGCGTTGTCGCTGGTCAGGAATTCCACTCCGCGTGCAATTTCATCGGGTTGGCCGAGCCGCCCGACAGGGATTTGCGCGACGATTTTTTCCATCACATTGTCAGGGATCGTCGAAAGCATCTCGGTGGCGATATAGCCGGGCGCAATCGCATTTGCCGTCACTCCGTAACGCGCACCTTCGGCGGCAAGGGATTTGGTAAAGCCATGAATCCCCGATTTGGCGGCAGCATAATTAACCTGGCCGATTTGCCCGCCCTGCCCGTTGACAGAACCGACATTGACGATCCGTCCCCAGCCCCGCGTGCGCATATTGGGAAAGACGCCTTTCGCCATGTTGAAACAGCCCGTGAGATCGATACGGATCACTTCATCCCATTGCTCGAAAGTCATCTTCATCATCGTCGCGTCGCGAGTGATCCCGGCGTTGTTGACTAGGATGTCGATCGCCCCGACTTCCGCCTCGATCGCCGCACAGGCATCGATACAGGCCTGGTGATCGCCAACGTCCCATTTGCGGACCTCAATACCGGTACGATCGGAAAATTCCTTGGCCGCTGCATCGTTACCGCCATAATTGGCAATAACGCGACGGCCTTTTTCTTGAAGCTTGAGACTGATTGCTTCCCCAATCCCGCGGGTACCGCCAGTTACTATTGCAATGCGCGTCATGTCATCCTCTCCTGCCCTCTTGCAAAACGCATAATGCGAGT